>CAXTRL010000009.1:6449-9681 GCA_964246575.1 uncultured Armatimonadales bacterium | reverse complement strand
TTCTGGAAATTGCTGTTCAAGGTGGTCAACTTGAGACAGCAAAGCTTCTCTTAGCTGCTGGGGCCGACATAAATGCTAAAAATAATTTGGGTGAAACGGCATTACGGGCGGCAGCAGAGAACGATTCGCTTGAGATGGTTCAATTTTTACTTACTCACCATGCAGATGCAACTATCAAAGACGAGGATGGCAAAACACCTTTGGCTATCGCCGAGGAAAAAGACTTAGAAGACATCACTGTCCTTCTTGAGCCAGCAGCAACAGATAGCAGTGAGCAGTCAAGTAATTAATGCACATCAACAATCCGTTGCAACAACGAATGATTCGTACCATTGCGAACTTGGACGGCGCAGCCAGTCTTCAAATTGCCCATGTCGCCGAAGCGATCCAGTACCGGACGCTGGACCGCAAGCTCTGGGGATGATGAGCTTTAAGACATAGCCGGCAGCTTACTCAGGAATTTGACGCAGAAATACAAAGAGATGCGGTACAACTCACCTAATTCACCGATGGACAATTTTCAGCGTCTGCTGTTTCGCGGCGGCATTCCCGTCACCGTGACGCTGCTGTTTATCAGCGTGATGACGTTTTTTAATGCGTTCTTCTCGCCGAACATGGCCGCTCCGTTCTTGTTCCATTACTTGCTCTTTAACGCGGGTAATATCGTGATCGCCCCCTGGACGATTTTGACTTACCCGCTGTTTGAGCCGTCCGTGCTGGGTTTGGTCATCAGCGGCGTGTTTTTCTGGCTGAGCGGCGGGAGTCTCGAGCGAAGCTGGGGCAGCACACGCTATGCCGGTTTTCTGGCCGGTGTCACGGCGGTAACGGCGCTGTCCATGCTGCTGGGCGGCGTGATCTTCCATCAAGTTCCGCCGACCCTGTCCGGGCTGAACCTGCCGCTTGGCGCAGTCATCATGGCATTTTGTATGCTGAACCCGGAGCAGACCTTTCGGTTTTACTTTTTCCCGCTGAAGGCAAAGTACATCGCGGTGATCGTCGCGGTGATGACACTGCTATCGTTTGGCCCGATTTTTGGCGTGTTCGCCTGCGGCGGACTGCTGGCGGCGCTGCTGTATGTCCGTTATGGCCGCTCCTGGGCTTCTCCTCCCGCTTACGGCGCACCAAGGCGCTCTTCGCGCGGTCCCGACCTGCGGATGGACAGCCGGCCCGCCCGGCCTGCATTCCGCACGACCCTCGACGGCTCGCCGGCGCAGCGCCGCTTTTTTGACTTTTCTGGACGCTGGAAAGACTGGCAAGAGCGCCGCCGCCTGGAGAAGCTTTGGAAAAATTCCGGTTTTTCTTCTTCGGAAACCGAATGGCGCGATGACGAAAAACGCCGCAAGTAGTCAAGATCATACTTTTGAGGACAACATTCTGTGATTAAAGTTCGTTTGGCCCCGGCAATGCTGCTGATTGGGGCTATGACAGTAGCCACTGCCCAAGTTTGGGCCGATGCGCCCACTTCTGGTTCTGCCGTGCCGGCGGCGTCTGTAGATTTCTACCGGGGAGATGCTGGGCATACGGGAGTCTCGGCAGAAACTCTTGCGGCTCCGCTTTCCCTGCTTTGGCGGCACACGGCGCTTGCCGCCCCAAACAATCCAGCGTCCGCGCTTTACGCGGGCGGCAGCGTGTACTTTGTTTCCGGTGGCAGCGTTTTTGCGGTTCACGCCGCTGATGGCGCGACCCAGTGGCAGTACCCGGCGGACGGCAAGAAAACTTCGCTGTTTTCAGCGACTCCTGCCCTCGCAGACGGGTTTTTGTATGTGACGGACGACGGCGGCAATGTCTTTAGGCTGGACGCTGCAACAGGGAAACAAGTCTGGAAAGTGACGCTGGACGGAGCGCTTCGCTCCGCGCCGGTTGTCAGCGGCGGCATTGTTTACTTCGGCAGCGGCAACAGTCACTGCTATGCTCTAAGCGCGGCGACCGGGCAGACGGTTTGGGATGTTGCGACAAACGGTGCGGTGCTGACGTCGCCGGTGGTAACCGGCGGGCTGGTGGATTTCACATCGTCCGACAACACGGTCTACAGCTTGAATGGTCGGACCGGACGCAAAGCGTGGGCGGTGCCGTTTGACGCCGATCCCAGCCTTGTCTCGCTGGTGTATGACGGAAGGATTTTGTATGTCACCGCCGGTGACACGCTGTACAGCCTTGATCCCAGCAGCGGGCGGCAACGTACTATCCTGAAGCTGCCGACCACTATCCTGATCCCGCCGACGGTTAGTGACGACACGACCTTTGTGGTCACGCAGTCCAGTACGCTTTATGCCCTCGGCGCGGGCGGACGCGAGCGCTGGAAGGTGACGCTAGACGCCGCGCCGACCGCGCCGCCGCTGCTGGCGGGGAATCTGCTGCTCGTGACCACCCAGCCCGGCATTCTCACTGCCTACGACGCCGGCAGCGGCAGGCTGGCCTGGCGCTACGCCATGCAGGGCACCGCGACCGACAGCCAGCCCAAGCCCGCTACGGCGAATGTTTTCGCCGCGCCGATTGTCGCGGGCGGCACGCTGTATGTGGTCAGCGATGACGGTTCGCTCAGCGCTTTTCGGCATGATGCGCCGGACAACGTCGGCCCGGACCTCATCCAGCTTGCCCCGGCCTCCGGCGCAACCGTTCCGACTGACAACTTAACTTATGGAGCGCTGGTTGTCGATGAAGGCAGCGGCATCAATCCCGCTTCCGTCACGCTGGAGTTTGACGGCACTGCCGATCCGCTTGCGCTGTTTCATTCCGATTCCGGCGCGATTTATCACACGCTGACGACGCCACTGACCGAAGGCGACCACCAAATCACCGTTTCTGCCGCCGATTGGCGCGGCAATGTCACCAGCCAGAACTGGCACTTCACAGTGCGGAACGGCGCTCCCAACCGGGGCGGCGGACGCAACCCCTTTGGGCGCGGCTACCCGGGCGGCGGGCGCAATCCTTATGCTCCCCCACCCCCGCCTTCATTTTAGAGAACTGATAGTAGTTTAGAAGGCTGATAGGCAGATCACTGTGGACGGCACTCAAAAGCGCATTGGAATGACTTACTTCAAGCGGCTTGCTGCACTGCTTTTGGTGGCTTGGGGCACCGGCTCTGCGGCTTGGGCGCAGGTAACGGCAGCCGTTCCATCCCCTCCATTGTTGGAACCTACCCTGAGCCAGACAGTCGGCGGCCTGACGGTCCAGGTGACGCGGGTGCGGTGGTCTGTTGCAAAGTCGGCTAAGTCTTCTTTTTATCCGAAAG
>CAXTRL010000009.1:0-6439 GCA_964246575.1 uncultured Armatimonadales bacterium | reverse complement strand
ACGGTTCTCGCCGATCCTGCCCTTCCTCTCCCTCCCGGCACGAGGCTACTGGATTGTGTTCAAAGTGTAACGGCAGAAAACCCCTCGGGTTTCCAATATGAAGACACGGCAGACTTCCACTTCCCCTACGGACAGTTTGGGGGCCACAATAAGGGATCAATAGCGTGGGACAATGTAGACCCGCGCGATGCGGCTGTCAGACTGAACTTCGAGTTAAGGAACCCCACGGCTTCCCCGCGTGAGGCAGGAGACTCAGAGGCTCCGATCACAATCGCGAACATCCCAGTTCCACGGCCTGATACAGACATACCCGTTCATGCGGAAACGGTTACCCCACTCGGCACGCACGTTATTGTTGAAAACGTGAAAGTAACCACGAAGCCTGATGCCGACGGCCACAGAACCTTTCTGACCGTGCATATTGTCCCGGCGGCAGATGCGGCGGACTTGGGGTTTGAGCATTCCACAGGAACGAGCATCGTAGACGATACAGGCGTGAGAATCAGCGGATACGGCACAAGCTCTGGAGGAAGCTGGGGATCTGCTGTTGAGCTTCTCGGCGTTTCAGGCGTTCCCAGCCCTGGTGCGAAGACACTCACTCTGACACTCGATGCAAGCGAGAGTTCCGAAGGCTTGCGGCAGCAAAAATTCTTTCCACAGTTCCATCTGCTCATCCCATTGCAGTCGGTCGTACCGGTACGGCGGCGTGCCTATCCGCCGCTTGCGACTTTTCAGGACGAGAACGTGACTGCGACTCTCGATTCGCTCGGAACAAAAAACGGATGCTATCAAACCCGCATTATCCTTCGTGACCGCCATGATCCAGCGGTTGTCTGGCGAGTCTATGCGATCCACGGCAAAACAGACACAGGGACTCTACTTCAGAACACACACGGCTCCTACTCGGTCTTCTGGAAAGCAAATAACACGCCGATTGCCGAAGGAGACAATGGATGGGAAGTTTTAGTCAGTGAGTCAGGAGAAGAAGGACACCCTGGGGAGGCTGCGCCTCCGGCGAAAACTTTAAGCTTTGCGGTAGATCTTCGCGCGTATTGTGAGGATAGCGTTTCTCTTGATTTTCAGCATGTTCCGGTTCCCGCACCGGGGCAAACGCTGGCACCCAAACTGCGTGTCCGAGATGCTTCCGGGGCTTATCTTGTGCTGCGTAAAGTCGCCCTGTATTCACCGTCGCACCCATTGCCGCCGGGCTTTGATTACCCAAATCACCAGTTTCCGACGCCTCTTGCACCTTGCGGTCTGGCAGTAGTGATGGCAGAGCCGCCAGCCGCCACGGGGGGAAATGACTTTGACTTTAATCTTGTCTCGGCAAATACTTTTTCAGGGGACACTCTAGTCACAGAACGCAGACTCAATGCTGCACCGGGCGATGCTTTGCTTGGAGCCGCGCAGAACGCAAGCGACCCGGCGCGTGTCAAGACTTTTTACTTAGCCGCGCCTTTGCCGGGTGTGCAAGATTTCAATCTTCATTTCTACCGTGAACACAGTACGCGGCTGGATGTGCCTGAAACTCTCACATTCACAAATGTTCCTGCCCCACCTGCATTAATTAAGCCGTGACCGAATATTTTGGAGGAGAAAAGCTATGGATGGCACTGAGAGTATCGCTCTTTCCCACTGCTCTGAGGTACAGACTGACCCTGGGGCACAGACCGACGACTGGCTGCGGCTTCATGCTCTGGAATTTGCCCCGCACCGGCTGCACAGCCTGTTAGACGCCTACGGCGGCGACCCCGCCGCCGTGTTCCGGGACACGCCCTCCGGCTGGAAAACGCGGCTGCCGCTCTTGAGCGAAAAGCGGCTGGCAAAGATGGCGGCTGTCCGCTCCTTAAATTTTGCCAAGACGCTTGCCGCGATGGAAAAGCATCAAACGCGCTTGGTCACGATCCGGGACGCGGTTTATCCCGCGAACCTGCGTCCGCTGCCGGATGCCCCGCCGGTGCTGTTCGGGCGCGGCGCCTTGATCCCAGAAGACAAGTTCAGCATCGCTCTGGTCGGCTCCCGCCGCGCCACGTCTTACGGGCTGGGACTGGCGTACCAGTTCGCCCGCGAGCTGGCCCAGCATGGGCTGACGATCGTTTCCGGCGGCGCGTCGGGAGTAGACACGGAGGCGCACCGGGGCGCACTGGATGGCGGCGGGCGGACCCTGGCCTTTCTCGGCTGCGGCGTTGACATTGCTTATCCTTCCGCCAACCGCAAGCTTTTCGAGGAAATTGCAGATGGGCGCGGCGCAGTCCTGTCCGAGTTCGCCATGGGGGACCGCCCGGAACCCTGGCATTTTCCGGCCCGCAACCGGCTGATTAGCGGCTGTTCGCTGGGCGTTTTGGTGATAGAAAGCCCCTACAACAGCGGCTCGCTGATTACTGCGCGTGAGGCCGGCGACCAGGGCCGCGACGTGTTCGCCATTCCGGGTCCGATTGGCCTCGGCCACAATACGGGCTGCCACAAGCTGATCCAAGATGGCGCGAAGCTAGTGGAGACCGTAGACGACATTCTGTCGGAGCTTGGTGTCTTGACGATGCGCTCGCCGGATGCCGCCGTGGAAGCCAAGCCGATTCCAAACCTGCCGCCGGAGCAGCGGAAGATTTTGGACATGCTGACGCTGCACCCACGCCAGGTGGAAGGCATGATTACAGAAAGCAAGCTATCTGCCCCGCAAGTCACCGGTATTCTGACCCTCCTGGAGCTGCGCGGCCTCGCCAAGCGCGTCCCCGGCAACGCTTTCGTACGCGTGCTGTAGAGCAAATGGCAGAACAGAAAAGCGCCCAGCCTGAGATTGTCAGGCTGGGCGCTTTTCTTAGCTTTCAAGATACCACGTACCGCTTAAGCGTTGATGGAACGTGTTTTGCGGCGCAGGATTACCAGCAGGCTGCCGCCAATCAGCAGCAGGCCAAACGAGGTCACGGAAGATGCTTCCGGTACCGGCGTAATGGGGACGACGGGAACAACTGGGATCAGCGGAGTGCCATTCGAGCCTGAGCTGCCGTGGCCGAAGACGGCAACCGCTGCGCCCGCACCTAGCAGCGCGGGGAAGATGCTGCCGAGACCGGAACCGCCGCCTAGCAACTGAAGAGAAGGAGACACCAGGACAACCGGCGGGGCAGACGTGTCATCCGGCGTGATCAAATTTTCCTGCGTGCCGTCAATGGCCGTCAAGACCGGCGGCGTGTTGAGATCGGCGTCCGCCATTGTCACCGGAGTGGAAGCCAGCTTAGCGGCAACAAGAGGCTTGTTTGGAAACACCGTGGCTGGCAGGGAGGACACCATTGGGTTGCCGCAAGCGAGCTTCAGAATCGGCTGGCCCGTGGCACGGGACGCAAACACTGGGGTTCCTGTCGGCAGACGCTGCTCGATGTAGTATTCGCTGCCGTCGCGCCGGACGCAGGCAACCCGGTATCTTCCAGCCTGGGAAAGATGGCGCAGAACCAGGTTCCGGCGAATGTATGTCTGCATTTGCGTCGGCGTGATATGGAAATGCTTTGCAAGCCGCGACCGAACTTGGGGGTCTACCGTGACTTCCTGGGACAGCTCACTGACATTTGCGGCATGGTAATTCAGAAAAGACTCCTGCGGCACCGGCAGATGGGGAGTTCCCAGATGAGGCGCTGCCAGAACCGGAGCCGCTGCCGCAAGCGCGAGGGTCGGCAGAAGAAACAAATTGGTAGGAATCTTAGTACGAAGCATTGCAGTTCCTTTGCTGTCAAAACAGAAAACTAATAACAAAAAGCTAATAACAAAAAGCTAAAAATCGAGCGGTCATGCAGCGCATCCGGCGTCTATTTTATAATACCACGATATTTCACGACTCAGACGCTTTTACGGCGCAAAAAATGCGTGAAATAATGCGATAAGAGCAAAACCATGAAAATTGCCAGGTTTTTCCCTTTTGGGTTTTCCACTGTTGCCACAGCAATCTATACTGCACAAATCATGCCAAGTCGCGTTTTCATTCCCGCCGAAATCCGGTAACAATTCTTGCGTATTGAGTGTTATAATGAAAGCATATAAGGAAACTAAAACGCACAATGGCAAAGAAGTTGATTATTGTCGAGTCGCCGGCGAAAACAAAAACGCTGAAAGGGTTTTTAGGCAGCGACTACCAGGTGGAAGCCAGCATGGGCCATGTCCGAGACCTGCCGGAAAAGAAGCTGTCTATTGACATCAAGAACGATTTTGCGCCGACCTATGTGGTGATCCCGGAACGCGAAGATGTTGTCCGAAAGCTTCAGGCTGCCGCGAGGAACGCAAGCATCGTGTATCTTGCATCGGACCCCGACCGGGAAGGCGAGGCGATTTCGTGGCACTTACAGGAAGCGCTTGGCCTTAAGAACCCGCGCCGCATTCAGTTCAACGAAATCACAAAAACTGCTGTGCAGGCGGCCCTGCAAAACTCGCGTGAGATTGACATGGACCGGGTGAACGCCCAGCAAGCCCGGCGTGAGCTTGACCGCATCGTCGGCTACAAAATCAGCCCGATTTTGGCGAAAAAAGTCCGTCCGCGCCTGTCCGCAGGCCGCGTTCAGTCCGTCGCCGTCCGGCTGATCGCTGACCGTGAGCGCGAAATCTTAGCATTCAAACCCGTTGAGTATTGGTCCATTACGGCGTCGCTGACGCCCGACACGGCGAAGCACAAGTTTGACGCGGCTTTGATTGAGCGGGACGGCAAGAAAATAGAGATCGGCAGCCAAAAATCCGCCGACCAGATTTTGTTGGAGCTGAACGGCGCGGACTACGCCGTCAAGTCGGTCAAGCGCAGCGAAAAGCGGCGCAATCCGGCCCCGCCGTTTATTACCAGCACGATCCAGCAGGAAGCCTCCCGCAAGCTTGGGTTCAACGCCAAAAAGACAATGCAGGTGGCCCAGCAGCTTTATGAAGGCGTGGATGTCCCCGGCGAAGGCCATGTCGGTCTCATTACCTACATGCGGACCGACTCGACGCGCATCGCCGACGAAGCGCAGGCGGCAGCGCGGGCGCTGATTGTCGAAACTTACGGCGCGAAATACACGGCATCCGCCGGCAAGCAGTACAAGAAAGGCGGCGCGGCCCAGGACGCCCACGAAGCGATCCGCCCTACCGACGTCCGCCGCCTGCCGGAGCGCATTGCCCAGACGCTATCCCGTGACCAGGAGCGCTTGTACAAGCTGATCTGGCAGCGGTTTGTGGCGTCGCAGATGGCCCCGGCGGTCTTTGACGTGGTGACGGTAGACATCACCGCCAAGAATTACACGTTCCGCGCAACAGGTTCCACGCAGAAGTTCGACGGCTTCCTGCGCGTCTACCAGGAAGGCAAAGACGACGCCAAAGACGTCGCCGACGAAGACAAGCAGCCCTTGCCGCCCTTGACCGAAGCGCAAAGGTTGACGCTGCTGGCATTGACGCCCAAGCAGCACTTCACCGAGCCGCCGCCGCGCTTCACCGAGGCAACTCTCGTCAAAGCCCTGGAAGAAAAGGGAATCGGCCGGCCCAGCACCTATGCATCGATCATTGCGACTATTCAAGACCGGCAGTATGTCGAGCTTGCCGAAAAGCGCTTCAAGCCGACCGAGCTTGGCACGACCGTCAACGACCTGCTAGTGAAGCACTTCCCGGAAATACTTGACGTCAAGTTCACCGCCGCGATGGAAACGCAGCTTGACGCCGTCGCCGACGGCAAGGAAGACTGGGTCGGCATGATGCGCCGCTGGTACGGCCCGTTTGCCGAAAGCGTCACCAAAGCCGGCACGGAAATGGAAAGCTTAAAGCAGCCGCCTCGCGAAGCCGGCCAAGACTGCCCGACCTGCGGCAAGCCGATGGTCATACGCGCTTCCCGCTACGGCGAGTTCGTGTCGTGTTCGGATTATCCAGGCTGCAAGACGATTGTGCGCCCGGAAGCCGAGAAGATTGAGGACACCTGCCCGAACTGCGGCGCGGAAATGGCCGTGCGCGTGGGCCGGTTCGGCCAGTTCATCGCCTGCACCAACTACCCGGAATGCAAGACAACCAAGCAGCCGGCGTCGGCGAAAATTGACGTCCCCTGCCCCAAATGCGGCGGCGAAGTCGTGCAAAAACGCTCCAAAAAAGGCGCGACGTTCTTTGGGTGCGGCAATTACCCCAAGTGCGACTTTGTCGCCTGGGGCAAGCCGATTGGCCGGGCGTGTCCCAAGTGCAAGCAGGCCTTGATGGAGAACACCATGCGCGGCGGGCGCGTGGTCGGCATCAAATGCACCGGCGCAGACTGCGATTATAAAGAAGCGCTGCCGGTCAAAGTCAAGGAAACTGCCGAAGGCGCGGAGTATGGGGACGCCGATGCGCCGGAAGCCGAGCGTGAGCTAGCGGCGGTTTAGAAAAATAAGAACAAGAAGCACAGGACGCGAGGGAGTGAACTCCTCTCGCTAATGATGGTCGTCCTGCGGACGAAGGAGCAGACATGAACTCTTTATCG
>CAXTRL010000008.1:23805-24634 GCA_964246575.1 uncultured Armatimonadales bacterium | reverse complement strand
TCACCCTTCCCGCTTCGGGAGGGGTCGCCGCTTGTGGCGGGGGTAGGTTCTATCTTGCCTGCTTGTTCAAGATGACCTCGCAGGGGGCGCGGTCCATCACCGTGCGGGTGATGCGCTGCATGGACGTGTCATCAGGATCACTAGACGGCTGGTAGGCCAGCACAATTAGAGACGCTTCCAATGCTGCTGCCTGAGTCACGATCTCGTCACCCGCATCGCGGGTGCGGGTGACGACCGGCTCTGCGATGACTCCTTCGCAGCGGGCGGCATCGCCGGCGGCGGCAAGCGCCTGGGATGCCAGCGCTTCTTCTTCCGGCAGCGGCGCGGTCAGCGGCAGGTGGCGCGGGACTTCCAGAATGTACGCCAGATGCAGGCGCGACTTCTGCGTGCCGTCGGCTTTTGACGCCGCCTTTGCCAGGCGACACGCTAGGCTGCTTGCCGCGTCGGTATGCTCAGGCCGCAAAAGCGGCACAAAAATATGTTGCGGGGCGTTTGCGCCTGCCTGTGCGCGGACTCCACCGGAACCCGACAGCTTCAAGGACGCCCGCGCTTCTTCCAAAGTCGCCGTTACCGGCAGGCGGGACCGGACGCCCGGCACGGCCCGGACCACGTCCATGACATTCTCCGGCAGAGCGCAGACGACAATTCGCGCCCGGTAACGCGCGATATAATCCATCGCGTTCCGGAACGTCTTCGCCCCTTCCGCCGAGCAGCCGGTCAAGGCGCTGCCGTCCACAATAATGCCTTCCACATGATGCCGCAGCAGCAGGTTCGCCGCCGCCTGGATGGTCGGCCATAAGTTTTTGTCCAGCTCGCCTTCAAGCTGCAC
>CAXTRL010000008.1:0-23795 GCA_964246575.1 uncultured Armatimonadales bacterium | reverse complement strand
CATCTTCCCGCGCTTCAATGATCATTTTGTTTTTCTATATTGGTTTTCAGTTGGCCTTCCGGCGTAAACCTTGAAGGTTCAGAAACAAGATACCAGGGCTTTTGCGCTTGTGGTACTCGTTCGAGCCGCCTTCTGCCGACCTTATTCTTGATGACGTTGTAGACCTCAATGATGGCCACAACAAGGCCGGCAAGAACACCCAAACCGGAGGTATAAAAAAAAGCCTCGCAGAACACGAGCGCAATTTGTCTGATGTAAAGCCTGCCGATGAGCGGCTTCAAGCCGAGTGCGGTTAGCAAAGCAGGTGCCGGTATTATGAAGAAAAAGCCCACAACAAGAAATACAAGTGGCACAGACATACAAATCTTGATAACTTGACGTTTCTGGATGGCTACTGTTAGCCCTCCAACCGTGACGAACGCCATCAAAATCCACCCAATGCTCAAGAATATTTCCATGATAGGGTCACCTTCATGCTGAAACTGTTTCCCGCTGTTTTTCCTGAAGGTGGGCGAGATGTGCCTGAGCAGCCCTCAAAAATTCTTCGTCTTCCACATCATACACGGCGGATTTAGTCGGGCCTTTGGCAAAGAAGGAAACATTTGCGACAAGCTGACCGAAGCGCCAGGAAGGATGCTGATGATGCAGTTCCGCGATTGCTTCCAAAATTTGCTGCGTTGTGTCCATATTGTACAAGAACCATGTGCTGAAGCACACGGCTATCGGGCGCAGACGCCGGGAACTACGCCTTCGGCGCACTCGGATGAGAATTACTCTTGATTGCTTGTCTTAGCCCCGCGAAGCGGTGGGTTCTTGGCGTCCGCGCCCAATAGCCGTGTGCTTCAGCACATGGTTCTTCACGGCATGGTTCTTATCCATTCCCGCTCATCGCCACGCGCCGTATTGCCGCTGCGAGCTGCGAGACATCTTCCACGGTTTCGTCGGCGATGAGGGCAGGGTCGTCCGGGTTATAAAGAGTATACTGGATTCCACGCTTGAAACGCACGGTTTTCATGCCGGCGGCTTTGGCGGGGCCGACGTCGTTGTCCGGGCGGTCGCCGACGAAGACGGCTTCTTGGGGCGTGATGCCGGCTTGATCAATTCCATACTGGAAGATGGCAGGGTCGGGCTTGAACAGGTGGACGATCTCGGAAATGACGACAACTTGGAATAAATCTTTGATGCCGTAGTCGGCGATGGCCTGGGCCACTTCCGGGTGCTGGTTGGCGATAATGCCAAGCTGGAAATCCTGCTTCAGATCGGCTAATGCCGGCGTGATGCCGTCGAGTAGCTGGCCGAACGGGCGCGGCTTCCGCATCTGCTGGTACAAGTCCCGCGCTTCGTGCCACAAAACGTCGGTTTCGGATTGGTTCGCGCAGTAGAACGCCAGGCTGCCCTTGATGGCCGCTTCCGGGTTTGGGCCAAGCGTGGTCAGGCGCTTGCGGGTGGCGTTGAAGTCGTCCCATTGGACGCTTTTGCCGTGCGCCCGCAGCGTCAGAAGAAGCTGATGGAACAGCCATTGATGCTGGGCGTTTTCGTCAAAGATCACGTCGCCGATGTCAAAGAAAATAAATTGGGTTGCCATAAGCTGTTTGTACAACACCGGCGGCGCGTTTTCCTGCAATTACGTTCTTCGGCAAGCGGGTATACTGGAGCCGAAGTCACGACAAGGAGACACAACTTATGGCGACAGCAGAAGCCGAGCGCCCCGGCGCGATTACATTTAAAGGCACGCCTATGACATTGGTAGGCCAGGAACTCAAAGTCGGCGATCCTCTCCCGGAGTTCCATGTGCAGACCGCAGACACGCTGGAAGCCGTGGACTGGGACACGATCAGTGAGCATCGCACCAAAGCCGTTTTGATGATCTTGGTGCCGAGCATTGACACCAGCGTCTGCTCGCTGGAGACCGGCAAGTTCAACCGCCATGTCGCAAGCCTGCCGGCGGACAAAATCAAGACCGTCGCCATCAGCGCCGACACGCCGTTCGCCCAAAAGCGCTGGGCGAAAGAGGAAGGCGTCACCAACATTGAGATGCTGTCTGACCACAAAGACCGGATGCTGGGCGAAGCGTTCGGCGTCCAAATCAAGGAACTCGGCCTGCTGACCCGCGTGATCTTTCTGGCCGACAAAGACGGCATCGTCCGCTACGTCCAGGGCGTTCCCGAAGTCGCCAGCGAACCCGATTACGACGCCGTCCTAGCCGCCGCCCGGGAGATTGTCGGGGCATAAAGGGGCCAACTCATGCAAGCACTTGAAGAGCGAGTGGCCTTTCTTGAAGAAGAGCTTCGGCGCCTGCAAGCGGAACTCATGGGGCAAAAAGGGGCGGTCTCTGGAAGAACCGCCCCAAATTTCCTGGAACGGTTTTCCGGCATCTTCGGCGATGATCCGACATTTGCCGAAGCCACACGCTTAGGCCGTGCATGGCGTTGTTCTCGCCGCTGCGCGGGAGTTGTTCGGTGAACAAAGTTCCCCCTAGCCCTCACCACTGTTAAACGGGCGGGGACCCGATGAAAAGCAAGAGCAAGAAGAGAGGGCGCAGCAAGCAGCGCCCCTACGGGTTCCGCGCTAATTCCCTCATTATTAGGGGCTGGGGGGACTTTGTGCCGATTTTGTGCCGCCGACAATCTTTGCCAGATGGTATAAGTTCTGGCAGAAGTAGACGGGCGTCAGCACCAGACCGATCAGGCCCCACCAGCCGGCGACCAGCATGACGCCGTTGAACGCACCGGCGGTCTTCCAAGCACAGGGGGCGCAGAAGTTGCCTTCTTTCTTCGCCGTGAAGCGCAGGTACAGCAGGCTGATGTTCCGCATAAACACGCCGTAGCCGGTGGGCGCGGTAGCGGATTTGCAGACGACACAGGGGTTGCGGCTCGGCGGCGCAAGGGAGTCTAAATCAAACGCGGTGCAGTGCAGCCCGACGGAAGACAGCCAACTTGCCGCCGCATGACCCGCCGCCGTGCGGATAACTTCCGACGACGCCGCTGCCTGCTCCGGCGGCAGGCCAAGGGGCAGCACGGCTCCGGCAGCCAGCGCCTGCAAGCCGCCGCGCACGAAGCCGTCAATCACCTGCGGCATCGTTGCCGCGCCGGTGGCGAGATTCGAGCCGCCTGCCGACAGCACCGCGCCGCAAAAAGAAGCAGGATTGCTCACCTGCACCGTCGCCCGCCCGGCCAGCGTGGTGTAGGTCATGCCGAATTGGGCGCTCTTGGACAGCAGAGCTTGGCTGCGCCACACCGTCGTCCACGGCGAGGCCGTCTGCACCAGGAACACGGCTGCAGGCAGAGGCGCTTGGATCATCGCGCCCGGCTTAATTTTAAGCGCCTGCATCGTCAGCGGCAGCAGCGCCATGTCTAAAAGATGAGGGCCGGGCGGCAGCACGTCCAGCGGTCTGCCTTCCTTGACTACCACCCCCGCCGCGCCTTCGGGAACATCCACTAACGACCCCAGCATCAGGCCGTTCGCCGTTGCCGGGTGCAGCTCCATAATTTCCATAAGCTATTATACAGGATAATCCCAAGATTTGCAGGCAAAAAACAGGTTGCTGATTTTGGGTATTCCCGGTATAATGAAGCGCAGTGAGGCGGCAATTTCAGAACCGAAATGCCGCCTCCTTCCCTTGTTTATAGCCTTGCTTATTGATAGCGAATTGTTGATAGCCGATGAGCGACCGGCCCCAGGAAACCCGTGAGCAGCCACCTACCACCAGACAAAAATTCCGCCGTGCCGCTCCCGGACGCGCCCCGAGACCAGCTTCTTGAAAGCGGCCGGCAGCTTGAAAGCGGCCAGCAGCTTGAGCTGGGCGAAGAAGAAGGACTCACGGCCCTGCGCCGGGCCTGGGAACGCACCCTGCGGTCGCTGGCCGGCACGCTGAACAAGCAGACCATCGACAACTGGCTGCGCCCGCTGAAGCCGCTGTCGTATTCCCAGGTGCCGGACTCGCATGGGTCCGGCGGCGCGGTCGCCGTGCTGGGTGCGCCGTCGTCGTTTGCCCGCGAGTTCGCTGAAAAAAAGTACGCCCAGACGCTGTCTCAGCTTTTGGCCCAGCATCTGGACTCGCCGGGCGTGCAAGTGCGCTTCGTCATCTCCACCCCCGATGTCCAGCCGCTTCTCGGCGAAAACCCGCTGCCCTTGCAGCAAGCCGCCGCGCTGCGTTCCACAGAAATGTCCGGCGAAAGCGGCCTGCCGATCCCCGCGTCTTCCACGGCTGCCGTGCCTGCGCTGGAAGCTGCCTACGATGGCGGCGGCGGCAGCGTGGGCGCGAAGCCGAGCCGCAACTCGTTCGCCCTGGAATTGTCTGCGTCCCCGCTCGTCCCCCGTTACACGTTTGACAATTTTGTCGTCGGCAAGTCTAATCGTTTGGCCCAAGCCGGAGCCGTCGCCGTCGCCCAATCACCGGGAGACATCTACAATCCCCTGTTTTTGTATGGACCGCCGGGACTCGGAAAAACCCATTTGGCCCATGCCATCGGGCATCAGATACGTTTGGCGCTGCCGCAGGCGAAGGTGGTGTATGTCAGCGGAGAAATGTTTACAAACCATTATGTGGCGGCGATCCGGGACAAGCGGACGGAAGATTTTCGGCGGGCGTACCGCAATGTAGATGTCTGGCTGGTGGACGACATCCAAATGCTGGCCTCGAAAGAGCAGACCAAAGAAGAGTTTTTCCACACGTTCAATGCTTTGCACCAGATGAACAAGCAGATTGTGCTGACGTCCGACCGTCCGCCGCGCGAGCTGCGGGCGATGGACGAGCGCCTGCGGTCGCGCTTTGAGTGCGGCCTGGTCGCCGACATCACCGCGCCGGAGCTTGAAATGCGTCAGGCCATTTTGCAGAAGAAAGCCATTTTGGAAGACCTGGCAATTCCCGAAGAAGTCATCGCGTTCATGGCGAACCTCATTCAAAGCAACATCCGCGCCCTAGAAGGGGCGCTGATCAAGCTGATGGCGTATGCGTCGCTGATCCACAGCCCGGTCACCAAGCAGCTTGCTTCCGATGTTTTGTCGTCGTATTATGTGGAGCGGATCACGCCGCGCGAGATGGCGGCACGGGAAGAAGCCGCGCGGGAAGTCGCTTCGGCGCATCCTGAAGACCATTCGCCGCTTTTGGGTCCATCCAATACTGTGCTTGCGGCTGCGCCGCGCCCGCCGGTCAGCGCGGGCGGGCCGGCGGTAGATCGGATCATTGAAGCCGTGGCCGCGCAGATGGGCGTCACCCGCGAGCTGATTGTCGCCGGGGGCGGACGCTCCAGCCGGGCGACCCGGATGCACGGCGACGTCAGCTTCGCCCGCCAGGTCGCCATGTATGTCGCCAAAGAAATGAGCGGCGTTCCGCTGTCTACCATCGCGGCGACGTTCGGCCTCAAAAGCCATACAGCGGTAGTTCATGCCCATGCCCGCCTGCAAAAAGAGCTGGACGACCCGCAAATTTTGTCGCTCCTCAGCAAAATCAAGCAGGAGCTTGAGCGGGATGAATAGTACTTTAGGCGACTCTTATGTCGTGTGACACTAAATGTGACACTGTGACATAGCGTGACTCAAAAACAAAAAATGTGACACAAGGAAAACGGCACTGTGACATAACTATTTTGTGTCACAGTGTCACAGCTTAGTGTCACAGCGCACCGGATTAGTGTCACACTTTGCGGGTTGCGGCCTCTTGGTGGGGACTCACGGGCAAACCCGGCGCAACGAGTCCGCACACCGGATTTGTCAATCCGCACAGCCGCCGCAATGAGTCCGCAATGAATTTTCTGCGGCTCCGCACAGCCGCCGCACGGCGATTCGGCCCGCGAATCATGGGCGAAACAAAATTTAGTGTCACATGAGAGTCACAACTCTATTACTATTATTATCTAAGAATCTATTCTTTAGTTAATATTCAAAGACTCCGAGACAGAGCCGAAATGCACGTTGTTTCTCTTAAGCTGGATCATTTTCGGAATTATGGGACTTTGGCGATTGAGCCGGGGCCGGGACTGAACATCTTTGTCGGCTTGAACGCTCAGGGCAAAAGCAACCTGCTGGAAAGCTTGTATCTGCTTGCTACCAGCAAGTCGTCCCGCGCCGGCAAAGACACCGAGATGGTCCAGTTCGGGGAGCAGCAAACACGAGTCACGGCGGACGTGATCCGGGCCAAGAACAGCGACATTGAAATCGAGATGACGCTGTCCCAATCCGAAAAGAAAGTCGCCCGGATCAATGGGGTCAAGCACACGCGGCTTGCCGAAGTGATCGGCCAGCTCAATGCCGTGCTGTTTGACAGCGGCGATTTGGAGATTATTCGCGGCGAGCCGGCGATTCGCCGCCGCTTTTTAGATTTGGAAATCTCGCAGACTTCGCCGCGCTATGTGCTGGCTTTGGGTTCCTACCGCAAAACTTTGGAGCAGCGGAACCGGCTGCTGCGGGACCTGCGCGACGGCCACGCGCCTGCGTCCGCCCGCGCCAGCCTGCCGGCCTGGAACGAGAGCTTGTCCCAGCACGGAGCGCGTCTCTTGGAGCGCCGCCGCCTCTTTTTGGACCGCTTGGCCCAGCTTGCGTCGGAAACGCACTCGGTTCTGAGCGACAATCGGGACACACTGGAAGTGTCTTACCTGCCGTCGTTCCCGCTGGGCGACTTGACCGAAGCCGACGCCATCCAGGCCCGCTTTCTGGAAGAGCTTGCTTCCGTATCGGGCGAAGAAGCAGCGCGGGGAACCACCGTGCGCGGCCCGCAGCGTGACGACATCACGTTCTTAGTCAACGGCCAGGACTGCCGGTTGTTCGGCTCGCAGGGGCAGCAGCGCACCATCGCGCTGTCCCTCAAGCTGGCCGAGCGTCGGTTGATTGAAGAGCTGGTCGGCGAGCCGCCGCTGCTGCTCTTGGACGATGTGCTTTCCGATTTGGACGACGCCCGCCGCTCCCTGCTGTTTGACTTGACCGCCGAAGCCGGCTCACAGACGTTTCTAAGCTGCACGAATTTACGCGCGTTTTCGCCCGCTGTTCTGGAACGCGCCACGGTCTACGCCGTCACCGCCGGCGCATTGGAAAAACAGTAACCATGAACAAGCGCGGTTTGGCACCGGCGGCGGGAGCCGTGGAAGGTTTTTTTAAGTCGCAGGAATTGGCGGCGGCGCTCAGGCCGCACCTTGCCAAAGTCCACTGGGAAGGCGTGGTCGGGCCGCAGGTGGCGGGCGTGACCCAGGTGGAAGCCGTGCGGGACGGCGTTTTGTTTGTCCGGGTCAAAAACAGCGTTTGGGCCAATGAGCTGACGCTGCTGAAAGACGACATGGTCCGCCGCCTCAATGCAAAGCTAGGCGGGCGCGTTCTGACCGACATCCACTTCAAGGCAAGCGGGCTGGCGAAGTCCAAAAAAAAGCCTGAGTTGGTGCGCCCCGCCGCGCCGACGGACGCGGAACTGGCGCGGGTGACGCTCACGAAAGCCGCTTCGGCCCGAATTGAAGCCAATTTAACTGCCATCACCGACGAGGCCCTGCGCGGGCGCATCCGGGAAGTGATGCTGCGGGCCGCCCGGACTGAGGAATGGAAGCGGCGGCAGGGCTGGCCGGTCTGCGGGCGCTGCGGGGCACTGTCCGAGCCGCTGCCGATGCCGGACCCAGCGCCGCTTTGCACCGTCTGCCGTGCCGTGGTGTTTGGGCTAGGACGCTGAGGCAACACGAGGAAGCGAGGGAATGAATTCCTCTCGCTACGTAGAGTCGTCCTTCGGACGAGGGTTTGCACACGGCTGGTTTCGTTATAATTCTTCCGTCCGAAGGACGACTTTTGGCAGCGAGAGGAATTCATTCCCTCGCGGCTTCCCGATGCGGCGCCTTCTCGATATGGCCCTCTTTATGACTTCGCGCCAACTGTCTCCACTCCTTTTCGGCACCCTCCTCATTGCCGTTCTTGCGCTGCTGGTGTGCCTCATCCCGAAGCCCGAAAACGACCTGTTTTTCGAGCTTCGCATCGGCACCGATATTCTCACGTCGCACCACATCCCGCATTTTGACACCTACTCTTGGAGTGAGCGCGGGCGGCGGTGGGACGTGCCGGAATGGGGGGCGTTTGTGCTGTATGCGCTGGCCTACAAAGCCGGCGCGTATTTTGGGACATGGCTCTTGATGGCCTTGCTCACGGTGGCGACGGCCTGGGTGGTTTGGCTGACGCTGTATCGGCAGGCAGGCGCGGCGTGGGCATTTGGGCTGACGACACTCATGCTGCTGGCAATGAGCGATACTTTGCAGGAGCGGCCGTATGCGTTCAGCTATCTGCTTCTGGCGGTGAGCTTGAAGATCGTCACCAACGCGCGAGACAGTCGTCTGCGCTACTTGCTTTGGCTGCTGCCGCTTTGCGCCCTCTGGGCGAACCTGCATCAGGGGGTGCTTGTCCTGGTCGGTCTTTTGGCTGTGTGGGGCCTGGGAGACGCTTGTACGGCCCTGGGAGGGCATAGCGGGGCCGGGCGCAGGGCTGGGGTCATGCTGGGCCTGGCGGCGGCCTGTGCGGGGGCTTCTTTGCTGACCCCTTACGGCTGGCGGCTGTACCTCAACGTGCTGATCACGCTGCGGGACCACGCGCTCATGGCAAACGTCACCGAATGGAACCCGATCACGGTGCTCCCCTTGCGTCAGTTGCAGCCGTTTCTCGCCGTGACGCTCTGCGTCTTCGGCACGCTGGCCCTCAGCAAACAGCGCAGCCTGCCGGACCTGCTTGCCGCCGCCGCACTGTGGGTCAACGCCCTGCTTCACGCCCGGAACATCGCGCTATTCGCCGTCGGCGGACTGATGATCGCATCGGTGCATCTGCCGTCGGCTGTGGAGCAGATCAAGCGAGCGCTGGGGCTGACGGAGCGTTCGTCGCTGCGGGATGCGCTGCTGGGCGCGTTTGCGTTTCTGATCGTCGCGGCGACGGCGCTGGTCAGTCTGGCGAGCCTGCACCGGGCCGTCGGGCCGCGCGGGTACAGCCCGGAAGGCATCGGCGAAGCGGCAGCGCGGGTGCCGAGCTTCCCGTCAAAAGCCGTGGCGTTCATGAACGCCGAGCAGTTTCCGCCCCAATTGCGCTTGCTGAACGACTTTGAGACGGGCGGGTATCTGCTTTGGCGTCTGCCGTCGGAGCCGGTGTTTGTGGACGGGCGCTTGGATGTGTATACAGGCCAGACGTTTGACGACATGGTGACCCTGAGCCGTGCGCCGGGAACGCCGCAGTGGACAGCATTGGTGACGCAGTATGACTTCGACTGCGTCTTTACGGAAAACAAACCGGAAGCCGATGCGTTCGCCGCCGACCCGCACTGGCAGCGTGTGTTTGCGTACCCCTATGCGCTACCGAACTCCAGGCGCAAGCCGCACGAATTCCTTTTTCTTCGGCGTGTTCCCAAGTTTGCGCCACTTATTGCGCGGTGTTTGAGAACGGAAGCGCAAACCCGCAAACAGCAAAGTGGAAATGTTGCGCCCCAAAATAAGCTGCAAAATAAGAACATCGCGGTTGCTTATGCAGGAAACAGCCGTGATGCTGCCGAATAAGTGGCCAGCATAAAGCAGAAGCCGGGTGCCAGGGAGGGCGTGAGTAATGCGGCAAAGACCGCTGCTGACATGGGCGGGCGCATTTGCCGCCGGAGTGGGAGCCAGTGCGCTAGGCGTAATGCCGCCGGTTGTGGCCCTCTGTCTTGCGGCCCTCGGAGCCGCTGCCCTGCTGACACGGCGCGGGCCTGCGCTGTTTCCGGTGGGCCTGCTGCTGCTCGGTCTGAGCACGGGCGCGATCCGTCTGGCATCGTTCCAGTCTGTTTCTTCCACCGACATCTCGCGCTGGGCGGACAGCCCGAGGCCCCTCACCGTGACCGGCACTGTCGCTAGTGACCCGGAAGCGCGGCCCGGCGGACGCTGGACGTTTTTTCTGCAGGCCGAACAAGTGGAAACACGCGGGCAGAACACGGCAGCGACCGGGGAAGCCGCTGTGACGGTGTCTGCCGAGTCGGCTAAAAATCTAACACTGGACTACGGCGACCGGGTCCGGCTGGACGGGCTGCTGGACACGCCGCAGGCGGCGACCAATCCCGGCGCATTCTCCTGGCGGGATTATCTGGCCCGCCGGGCGGTGTTCGCAGAGCTGCGGGCGAAGCGCCCCGGCGCGGTCCGCGTTCTCCATGCCCCCTCAATTTTAGGCGCTCCTAACCCATTTTTAGCGCTGGCCTGGCGGGTGCGTCAAGCGGCGCTGAGGGCGCTTCAGTCCAGCCTGCCGCCGGTCTCCGCCGCCGTGCTATCGGGGATTTTGATTGGACGCCGCTCGGACCTGCCACCGGCCTTGACCGCCGACTTCGTGCATACCGGCACGGTGCATATTTTGGCGTCGGCGGGCCTGCATGTCGGAATTCTGGCGTTCTGGCTGGAGCGGCTGTTTCACAAGCTGACTTTGCCCCGCAAGATGCAGGCCGCGCTGCTGATCGCGTCGCTGCTGCTGTTTGCGCTGGTTTGCGGCGGACGCCCGGCGGTGGTGCGGGCGGTGCTGATGGCCGCGCTTTACTTTGGGGCGGTTCTGTTCGAGCGCGAGCCGGATGGTCCAACGGCCATCGGCGCGGCAGGCCTCATCATCTTGATCGTGCAGCCGACGGCCCTGCTGGAGCCGGGGTTCCAATTGTCGTTTTTGACCATTTTCACCCTCACGCTGACCATGCCGGTTTGGAACGGGTTTTGGCATCCGAAGCTTGCTGCCGCGATTAAGCCGCCGCCGCTGCGCCGGGCCGCTGAATGGGCGCTGGACGGCCTCGGCCTGTCGCTGCTGGCCCAGGTGGGCGCGATGCCGGTGGTCGCGCTTTCCTACAGCGAAGTTTCGCTTTCCGGCGGCCTGGCAAACGGCCTGGTCGTTCCCCTCTTGTTTGTCCTCATCCCCCTCGGCCTGGTGGGCATTCTTTTGTGGACGCTCTGGCACAGCCTCGGCGTGCTGCTCTTAACTGTAACAGGATGGGGGATTACGCTGATTTGTGGGATCGTGCGCGGCCTCGGCGATGCGTCCTGGTCCCATTTTTCCCTGCCGCCCCCACCTCTCCCGCTCGTTCTCGCGTTTTACGCTTTGGTTTATGGAGGAACAAATGCCGCTCAAAGATCTATTAACACAGGAAAAGATTTCGCGCCGCCGCCTGCTTCAGTCCACTCCTCTGCGGCTGGCCCCGCTGCTGCTGGGGCCGCTGGCGTGGTGGGGACTGTCCCGCCGCCCTGACCCGGACGCCGGAAAGCTGCGGGTCATCGGGGTAGACGTAGGGCAGGGCGACTGCACGCTGGTCATCACGCCGAGCGGGCGGACAATTCTTGTGGATGGGGGCGGGACAAGCGATGAAGCTGCGGCGGCGGACACGGATGTCGGCGCAAAGATCGTGGTGCCGTTTTTGGAGTATATGGGCGTCAATTTTATCGACGTCCTGGTCGCAACGCATCCGCACGGGGACCATGTCGGCGGGCTGTCGGCGGTAGGGCGCGGCCCGCGTATCGGCGCGGTTTTGGATGGAACGATCCTGCCGTACCCATCGCCAGCGTATTTGGAGTTTCGCGGGCTTGTTGCAGGGCGCAACATACCCTGTGCGCGTGCTGTGCGGGGTCAAACACTGGACATGGGGGACGGCGTACGGGTCACGGTGCTGAACCCGCCGGGCGGCTCGGCCTATGGCACGGCGGCGGCTTACGGCACCGGCAGCGATGATGCGACAATCAATAACTACTCGGTCGGCCTCAAAATTGACTATGGGCAAACGCGGTTTATCCTCACAGGGGATGCACAAAACGAGGCGGAAGGCGCAATGCTGGGCGCACACCCCGATTTAGTGTGCGACGTGCTGAAAGCCGGGCATCACGGCTCCAAGAACGCCACCGGCGAGGATTGGGTGACGCGCTTGCAGCCGAAATACGCTTTAATTTCGTGCGGGCGCAACAACCGTTTCGGCCATCCTGCGCCCTCCACGCTGGAGCGGCTTGGGGCGCACGGCGTTCAAATTCTTCGGACAGACAAGCAGGGCGCGATTACATTTGTCAGCGACGGCAGGACTGTTACGGCAAAGCCGTATCTGCGCTGATTTGGGCCAATGTTTGGCACCGGGAACGGCGGGGGTACAAGGGCCACGCGCCGCCAAGTGAGGCGGCCATCCCGGACACTAGAAAGTTCCCCTGCCATGAAAATTTCTTTCTGTCTCGCTGCCCTGCCGCTGGCATTCGCCGCCTTTACTGCGCCCGCTCAGGCGCAAACCTTTTCGACGTTTCTGAACGGCGCTCAGGAGCCGACTTCTTCCCCGGCCACCGGGTTCGGCACAGTCCAGCTTGCGTCGGGCGGACCCACCGGCGAAGAGCTGTTTGTTTCAGAAACCGTGACGGGCCTCACGGCCCCGCTGACTGAGTTCCACATTCACGGCCCGGCAACTCCCGGCTACGACGGTCCGGTCCTTTACAACATTGCCAGCGCCGCTCTCGGCGATCCACTTGGCTTGCTCGGCAAGACCAGCTTTTCCTTTACGAACTATGAGATTGACCTGCCTAGTGTCGTGACCGCCGATAACGGCTCCACGTTCACCCAGGCGCAGCAAGTGACGTTTCTCGACGCCGGCGTGGACTATTTGAATGTCCACACTACGGCGTTCCCAGATGGCGAAATCCGGGGCCAAATCCCCTCCATGGCGGCAGTCCCCGAAACCGGAACTGCGGCCTCGTTCGGCCTGCTGTTGGCCCTCGGCGGCCTTGCCGTGCGCCGCCGCCGCACGATTAAGCCGAATGCTTGAAAGGCTGGCAGTCAAACGCCGCTGGAACAAAAGTTCCGGCGGCGTTTTTTGCTGTGGTTGTCGCGGACATTTGTCAAGAACCCCAAATGGTGTTGGCAAAAATATGAAGAAACGCGGCGAGAAAATGAAAGTTTGTGTGAATCACTGTGGTTTCGCTCCTGCTGCGGCTGGATTTGATTGATACCCGGATTGTCGGCAGGACCAATTGGAAAATTTAGGAAGACAGGACAACGATAAACACTGGGGCGGCGTTTCAGGATACAGAGGCGGCGGCGCTGTTTGACGGCCCAGCGTAGGCGCTGCTTCGGCGGGCGCAGCAGACAATCCGGCTGACGTTCTACTTGTTCGGCGGGCCGGATGCCGACCGCATGGCCGCACTGATGGCCGAAAAACAAGCAAGTGGGGTTCAGGTGCGCGTGCTGCTGGACCATGCGCTTGCGCTGGGGCCGACGCTGCCGGAAGTGCTTTGGGAATGTCGCCGCACGTATCGTCTTCTGCAAAAACTTGGCATTGATGTCCGGCGCAGCGACCCGCGCCCTCTGCCTGAGTCGCCGGGTAAAGCGCCGCTTTCGCACCATAAGTACATTGTTGCGGATGACGCCGAAGCGCTGGTCGGCGGCATGAATGTCGGGACGCTGTTTCGGCGCTACCATGACCTGATGCTGCATCTGCGCGGCCCGATTGCCGCTGAGCTTTCCCGCCGGTTTGACGCCGAATGGGACAGCGCCGGCGGCGCACCGCTTCCTGCCCCGCAGACGAAGCTGGGCGACATCGCGCCGTTTTTCGGCACTTCTTTAATTTCCGAGGGGCCGGCGCAGGCGCGGATTGTCGGAACGCGCATCGGGGAGCGGACCACGCAGGCGGTTTTGGTGCAGAACCTGCGCCGGGCAGAAACTTCCGTCTGCGTCGCGCTCTGCGAGATGGGCCGGACGGCGCTTTTGGGCGAGCTGATCGCCTGCCACAAGCGGGGCGTCCATGTGCGGGTGCTGCTGGACCCGCAGATCACGGCCCCTGTTGGCCCATCGGGCGTCTTGAACGCCGGCGCAGTCGAGACCCTGCTGCGGGCTGGGATCGCCGTGCATTTGTACAAGCTTGGCCCGGACTTCCTGCGCCTGCACCTCAAGATGGCCGTGTTTGACAGCCTCAGCGCCGTCGCCGGGTCCACTAACTGGACACGGGGCGGCTTTGAGTGGGTCGGCGAGACGGATGCCGAGCTGCACGGCGGCTCCGTTATTGCCCAGCTTGCCGCCCAGTTTGAGCGTGATTGGCAGCGTTCGTACCCGGCGTCTTTTCCAACTTCTACGGTTCATCTTCTGCACGGCTTGTACGAGAAATGGGCGCAGTGACGAGAATAGCGGCGAATTGAGCCGCAAAAGGCCACGGGCTTTCGTCCGTGGCCTTTGCTGCGTTTTCGATATTCCGTGTGAAGCTGCCCTTATCTTCAAGCAATCCCCCGTATTTTTCCCGTGTCCTTTAACAGGATCGCCGCCGATAATCTTCTTAACTACTGGCTGCCCGTGCGTTCGCCTATCCACTCGAAAGAAGGCACTTTGATGAAAAACCCTTATTTGGAAAGCTTGCTTTCCCGAATTAACGATATTCCGACCCTGCCTGCAAGCGTCCTGCGGGTCATGCAGATGATTGAAGACCCGTTCTGCTCGTCGTCTGACCTCGCGAAAGTCATTCAAGGCGACCCGGCAATGGCCGCCAAAGTCCTGAAACTCGCAAACTCGTCTTACTACGGCTTCCGGCAGAAGATCGGCAACATCCCGCAGGCGGTGACGCTGCTTGGCTTCGCCACCCTCAAAAACACGCTGCTGGCCGCTGCCGTGTTTGACATGTTCCGGGTCGCCGGCACCGGCTTTGATCTGCAAGCGCTGTGGACGCATTCGGTCACGACGGCCACCGCCGCAAAGCTGCTGGCAAAGCGGGCCGGGTATCCGCAGTCCGAGAACGCCTTCACGGCGGCCTTGATGCACGATGTCGGCAAGATTATTTTGGCCCGGTTCGTGCCGCTGGGCTTGGCGGAAATTGTGGACACTGTTCACTCTGAGCAGCTTGCCATGTACGACGCCGAGAAAAAAGTTCTGGGCCTTTCGCATCCGGCGCTGGGCGCGTGGGTGCTGGGCCGCTGGGGCCTGCCGTCGCCGATTGTAGAAGCCGTCGAGTTCCATCATCACCCGACGCGGGCGCAGGGGGCGTTTGATTTGGCCGGGATTGTGTACCTGGCGAACATTCTCGCCCACCGTAGCGGCATCGGGTACAGCGGCGACGGCATGGAGCGCGAGATGGACCCGCTGGTGCTGCAATACTTCAGCCTCAGCGAGACGGTGCTGGGCGATTTGCAGGACGCGCTGGTGTTCAAGCGCATTGAAATCGAATCGTATGCAATGTCGGCGGCGTAGAAACCTACCCCCGCCGCAAGCGGCGACCCCTCCCGAAGCGGGAAGGGTTAAGAGGTTCAGAATGCAAAAATCCCAACAGTATCCAGCCCGACTTCCTACCCTTCCCGCTTCGGGAGGGGTCGCCGCTTGCGGCGGGGGTAGGTTCCAATCACCATGACCGATACCGTACACTACAAATTAGGCCGGAAGGCCGGCCTGTGGGCCGCGTTCACGCCTGTGCAGGACGGCCTGCGCCCGACTTGGCAGATGGCGGTCTCGGCGAGAAGCCGGGGCGGCGTCAAGATTATCGCGCCGCTGCTGGAAACAAGCGTCCTGCGGCCTTTAGCGACGGTGCGGGTCAAAAATGAGGCGTATCCACTGACCATTGACTGGCATGAAGCGGGGCGCGGCGGACAGATCTGCCTCGGCGGAACCCGCAAGCTGGGAGCGGGCGGCGCGGAGCTGGAATGGGAAATGCGCTGGCTGCCGGTGCCGAAGCTGGACGGCGCGTTTCAAGTGGAAATGCGCCTGCGGACCACGCCGCGTCGCACGGGAGCCTTGAAAATCGAGCTGGCGTCGCCCCTGCATCAGCCGCAAGTGTGGCGGATGCCGCCGACGGCTGCCGGACATCAGGCGGTAAGCGCGATGTCAAGCTACCACAAGTTCGCGCTCGGCTTAGTCGCGGTTGCCGGCGAAGCGGAATGGTCGGAAGCCGGCGGCTTCACCCTGGACATCCCGCCGTTTTCGCTGGGCGGCGGCAAGCTGATTTCGTTCGGACTGCGGCTGACGGCGGCGGAGTCCGGCGGCGAGGCCCGCGCGGCGCTAGTCACGCAGTATGCCGCATTTGCCGAAGCCGCGCTGCATCCGCTGGACCGTGTCCAAATGCTGGACCCGGCGCAGACTGTGGCGAAACTTATGGCCTCGGACGCTTGTCAGCTCCGGGGCATGGAGCGATTATATCTAAGAACGCCGTCGGCAGATGGCTTTCTGGCGGACGACTACTGCGGCGCGGGGCCGCACGAGCCGGCGGGAGCGATGGCGGCGCTGTGGGATTGGAACAGCGTGCATCCAACGCCGGGCATTCCGCGCTTGGTCCGGTTCGGCGGGTTGGGGCTGTGCGCGGATTTTCAGGTGATGGGCCGGGCGGGGGCATCGGAGCCGAACACAGGGGCGTTTTGGGATCGTCTCAGCGGCGGCAGCTTTACGGACTTTGCGGGCGGGGCGACATTCGGCGTGCAGGCAAACGCCCGCACTGCCCGGTCTTTATTTCGCTTATTTGCCGTCACCGGCGAGCCGCTGTTCAAGCAGTCGGCGATCAATATCGGCCACTGGCTGCTGTTGAAGCAAAACGAGCAGGGCTTTTACGCTGGCGCACGGGTCCATGCCACGCGCGGCTTAGGGGACGATGGTCGCTGCCTGCCGTCGCCGTGCGCTTTAGACGGCGCGGAAGCCACTCGGGCGTTTGTGTCCGCTTACGGTGCAACCGGCAACGAAGTTTGGATCAAAGCGGCGTGGCGCATCGCCGAGTTTTTGCTGGAACACCGAGGGCGCGAATTTGACGCCCAGCCGCCGGCCCAAATTGCGGGCGTGATTTTATCTTTGCTGGCGCTCGACGCCGAAGCGCCCAATCCGCGCCTGCGGGCGGCGCTGGCCGAATGGGGCGCATGGCTGCTGGCCCAGCCGCTGCCGACTTGTCCCGATGGCCTTCATGCCGGCCTCTACGACTGCGCTCAGGCCGGGTTTCAGTTGTTTGACTTGTCCCGAAACCCCGCCTATCTGCGCTATGCGTTTGCCGCGCTTCATGCCGTGCCGCCGCAGTCCCGCGCAAGGTCGTGGCGCTCCGTCGCCGCCCGTCTGTCCGCGCTGCTGGCGCTGGCCGGGCTGCTGCCGGACGCACAAATTCGCTTTGACGCGCCTTCCGTCACGCTCGGCTCCCGCGTCTTCACGCCGGACCCTGCCGCCGCGCCATTTTTGCGCTTGACGGCGGCAGGCGGCGCGGACGCGCGTGTGGACTGGCTGCCGCTGGTCTGCCGTGGCACCGATCAGCTTCTTCTTCTGATGCTTGCCCCGCCGTCCGTCGAAGCCGTGTCGGTTTGGAAGAACAGCAAGCGCCCCCTGCTGCGGAACCTGCGAACCGGCATCGTAGACACCGACGCTCCGCTGTCCCCGGTGGCGGGCAAGGAGCGCTGGGCGTCCGTCGGCCTATTCACCGTTGACCCCTAGCGAACCTGCTGGTAACTACTTGTTCGGCAGCGGCGGCAAATCGGCGCGGCGCAGGCACCAGTCCAGCACCCAGGGCCATTCGCCGTAGCCGTAGTAGGGAGAAATATGGCCCGCGCCGGGCAGCTTCTGAATCTCTAACCCCAGCCCGGCGGCATACGCCGACGATTGATCAAATGTCGCGTAGTCATCGGTGTCGGAGGCGATCAAAATTGTTTCGCGGGACACGGCGGCAAGGCCCGCCGGCGACAGCGGCGGCGGGAAAAAGTCGGCGGCTCCGGGCGGCGCGTCCAGCGGCGGGATTTCGCGGATCACATACGGCGGGGCAGCCAGCAGGACCCGGTCCGCCACCGGGCCGGGGCGCTCAAAGCCGGGCTGCGCCGCCATTGCGGCGTGGTGCATCCAGTTGATCGCGCCCAGCGAGTGCGTCAGCACCGTCAGCGCCGCGTCTTCGGGAATGCCGCGCAGGGCAAGATGCAGTGCGTCCATCCAGGCTTTTGGATTGGGGGCCATCGGTGCCGGCATTTTGGGAGCATGGACTTCCATGCCCTCCGCTTTCAGCTTTTCGGCAAGACCTTCCTGCCAATGTTCCGGCTTGTTGCCGCCCCAGCCGTGCAGGATCAAAAAAACTTCGCTCATGGCATTGTTTCCTTCCAGGAACTTCTGGCTTTATTTTAGCGATTTGCCGGAAGTTTGTCAAGAAAAAGCGTACATCAAGGCGGCCAATCGGCCTTCGCCGCCCTCAAGAAACCTGGTAAATTCACCGATAATTTTTGTGTCGAGGAATTTTTATTTTGTTTTGGGGGGACTTTTATGAATCAGCGTATCTTCTCCTTGCTGCGCCCGGTGCTCTGCGCCGCGCTGCTGGCGGCAAGTCCTTTTCTCAGCGGCTGCGGCGGCGTCGTCTCAAACCTGAACTCCGCTTCGTTTAAAGCGCCGACCGTGACGGTCGGTAACCCGTTCGGCATTGATAAAAAAGCCGCCACCGTCACGATTTCCAATCCAAGCGCGGCCCCTGCCGCCGCAGCGGCTCGGCTGACGCCGCGTGACAATTCCAATCTGAACGTCTTTACGTTCCCGAACCAAAACCCAATCAGCGAAGCCGATGTTAAAAGCGCCCAGTTGTCGTTTTCCCTGGTTCCGATTGTGACACTGGACCAGACCGATACGCCGGCACCTCGGTTCACGCTTCAGACATTTACCGTCACCGGCGAAGTGGACGACCTGAACCCCGACGGCAGTGTCGGCGACAGCATTGTTTTGTCCCCGCTCACGACCACCGGGCCGATCACGTTCGCCCGGCAGGCCGACGGCTCGTACAGCGCTTCTTCCGGCACGTTCAGCCTCCAGCAAATGTCGCCGACCCAGGACAGCGCCCTGCAAAAGCTGATCAACATCGTCACCGCCGAGCAGCCCAATAATCAGGCGATTTTGACCTTGAACGCGTCCAGTTCCGACTTGCCCAGCGGTACGGTGATGCACATCACGTTTGACACGACCACGCTCAGCATCCAAGCCAATTAAGCACCCAAGCGGATTAGAAAAGCGAAGAACCTATGAATTCTAAACTCACTTCGGCAGCCCTGCTTGCGGCTGCCCTGGGCGCAGGCCACGCGGCCTTCGCGCAGACCGCTCCGCCCAGCCCCATCGGGCCGGACCAGCTTGACCGCACCCAGTTCCGGGCCAGCGCACGGGCGCAGGGCATGGGCGGGGCGGACCTGCTGCTGTTCGGCGACGTTTCCGGCGCGGCGTTTAACCCCGCCGCCATCGCATTTGCCGGACCGTCCTCCGAAACAAACACGCTGTCCGCCCGCACGGGCAATGTCCATGTCGGCAAAATCAACGACCTGTCCAGCGGCCTCAAAGATTTAGGCGACCAATTTAACAGCTCCAGCTCCTCGCTTGCGGGCATCCGGGATGCGTTCCGCAAGATTTACAGCTTTGCGGCGGACGCCGGGGCCGACACCAACGGCGCTCCGGCGAGTTTAACTGCCGATGCCGCGCCGCTGGCCGGCTTCAACGCCCGCAATGTCGGCGTCGTTGCTTACGGCAGCCTAGCGGCGAAAGTCTCCCTGCAAGCGTTCAGCCAGTCCGCCCTGGGAACCAGCTTCACGACCCTCGGCAGCCCGTCCGGCGCGGAAACGGCGGCTTACGGCGTTCTCGGGCTGACCAACATTGCCGTGCCGTTTTCGGTCAAGACGGCTGCCGGCGCACTCGGCATTTCCCCACGCTACGAGCAGGCGTCCTACGCCGGCGCGGGCTTTATGGCAAATGAAACCAGCGCCGCCAACGGCTTTGATGCATCGGGCGCGCCCAACGGTGAGATTGCCGGGGCAACTTACCGCGAAGTCCAGCAAAGCAAGTTTGACGTAGATTTAGGCTACATCTCAAACCCGGACCCGGTGTATCACCTGCGCGGCGCGGTGGCTGTTCACAATCTGCTGTCCCCGACCTTTCACCTGCCCCGGCAGATCAACAGTAGCCTCGGCGCTTTGCCGCCCGGCGGCGACTTCTCGTTCGGCCTGAAGCCGCAGGTGGATGTCGGCGGCCTGGCCGTCTTTCGCAGGATTTCCTACGCCGCCGAGCTGCACAACGTCGGCAGCGTCAACGGCGGCAAGCGCTCGGCGCATTTGGGCCTGGAGTACCCGGTGTCCCGTGGGCTGTCCCTGCGCGGCGGCTACGACCAAAGCCGCTTCGTCGCCGGCCTCGGCCTGTCCTTCGGCGGTGTCCGTCTAGACCTTGCCGCCAGCGCCAACCCGCAGGAGCAGGCCGCCCTCAGCCTGACTTTCGGGGGCCGCTGACGCTCCAACAGCAAAAGACACACAAACGCCCGGCCTCTTTTGAGGCCGGGCATTTGTGTTCAAAGAAGTGTCTGCATTCTGGCTTAGGGAACTTCTTTGACTTCTACCGACAGGAACTTGGTTTCGCCGTAGCCGTAGAACGTGGACCAGGCGCAGTCGGCGGCGTCGCGCCCGACGGCGATTTGGACGAGCGCGGGCCGGGGCTGGCGCTCGGTGGCGTCAAACGAGACCCAGCGGCCGTCTAAATAGGCCTGAAAGTAAGCGTGGAAGTCCGGCGGTTCCAGGCCGAGGCAGTAGCCGGAAACGTAGCGGGCGGGGATGTTCAGCGCCCGGCAGAACGCAATGCCGAGGTGCGCGAAGTCCCGGCAGACCCCAATGCGCTGGGTCGCCGTGTCATAAGCCGACGTGCCGGCGTCCGACGTGCCGTACTGGTAGGTGATATGCGCGTTGATCCAGTTGCAGACGGTCTGGACGCGGGCGAACCCCGGCGCGGCTTCTCCGAACATGTCAACAGCCATCGCCGTCAGCTTGTCCGACTGGCAGTAGCGCGACGGCAGCGTGTACAAAAGCGTGTCCGTCGGCAGGTGCAGGGCGTCCGCCTCGTAGGGCTTCAGCAGCGGAAAGCGCGTGTCCGGCTGCGTCACCGTCGCCGTGTATTCCACCCGCACGTCGCCGCCCGGCATCAGCAGCCGCCGGCAGGGGTTCCCGTAGAAGTCCAAGAACGGCTCGGCTTCCGCGAACGGCGTCACAAACAGGGCCGCTTCTTCCACCGCCTGCGCGTCGCCGAGATGCGCCGCTTCAATTTGCATCGTTGTCGGCGTCGCTTCCGGCAGCGCCAAATCCGCAAGGACATGAACAGACAACTTCATGCTTTATATTGTACCCCGCCGGCAGATTGTTCTTTCTGCCGAGCGCCTCAGCTCAAGCCGGGCCGATTACCGTAAACGCTTTTTTGCCGTTCATCCGGTACGTCGAAAAATCGCGTCGGTCCACCGTAAAGATGCGGTTCAGGGAAAGCCGCTCGGCGAGGGCAACCAGAGACGCATCGGCAAAATCCATCGGGCGGTCGCTGTACTTGCTCATCAGCTCCGACATGCGGACAATCTCAGACGGCGAAGGATGTTCTATCACGAGATCGCCATGCAGAATAAGTTTCCAAAGTCCTTCTTGTGCCGCCCAGCCAACCCGCTTGCCCAGAAGATACATAGCTTCACCCAGAACCGGCAGGGTAGTGTAAAATGGTTTACCCAGTGACCGAAACAAGCGAACGCACTCCCCATAATAGTCATCATTACGGTTAAGCACGGCGACAAGCGGCCCGGCATCGATCAGCGTGTCAGGAAAACCACTCATTTGTCTTTGTATTTTTCATCCATGATTTCCGCATAATACTCTTTATGCCGGCGGGATAAATCGGCCGGTCCCTCGCCGACGCCAAAAATGCCATCGTAGAAAGGATCATCGTAACGGCTTGGCTTTTCCTCCAAAGCAAGCTCAAAATACTCAGCCAGCGCCAGTCGATGGATTTCCGACTGCGTCACCCCTTTGGCGGCGGCAGCTTGACGTAACTTTTCTTGGGTTTGCGGGTCCAAGCGAACACTTCCCATATAAACATCCTCCGCCCGTCAGTGTACCACAATCGTAAAATTTGTGTTACACTTGGACTGATAAGTTAGGAAAACAAGATGGACACAATCAATCAGCGTTTGCTCGGTATCGCGCGTCGTTTGGCCGATGCTTTGGCAGCCCTGCCGTCAGTTCAAGCGATTGCACTGACCGGGTTAGTCGCGACGGGAAACGCCGATGAAAGCTCCGATATTGACCTCCTTGTCCTCTGTGCAGCCCTGCCGGAATGGGCGGCATGGAACGAAATCCGCGTCCAAGTCAGCGGCTCGGAGCGGCTGTACTCGTCATCGGTGCAGGATAAGATGCGAGGCAAAAAGGGCTATTTTGTGGACGGCGTCCGGTGCGACCTCAGCCACCTGACGCTTGCGGCGTTAGAGGACGACTTGGCGCTTGTTTTAGAAGCCCATTCCACGGACGCACAGGCCCAGTCGCGGGTCGGCGGCATGCAAAACTGCCTGCCGCTGTATGGGGATAGTTTGATTGGCGATCTTCAGCGCAAAGCTGCTTGCTATCCCGCCGAACTCCGGCGCAAGATGGTTGAGACGCATCTGCACTTTCAGCCGTTTTGGACACTGACCGAGATGGGCGCGAGGCGCGGCGACCTGCTGTTTCTGTATCAAAGCCTGGTAGACGCCGAAAAGGCTATTCTCGGCGTCCTCTGCGGCCTGAACTCGGTGTACCTGCCCGGCGACTTCAAGCGGGCTGGCCTGCTTGCCGCGCAGCTCCCGATTGCGCCCGAAAACCTTGCCGCACGGCTCAATTCAGTATTTCAGCTTGCACCGGCAGGCGCGGCAGAAGAAATCGGCACACTTGTCCGTGACACATTTGCGCTGGTCGAGCAGCAGATGCCGGAAGTCAGCACTTCCTGGCCGCGCCGCTGGTTTGATTTGCCGCGCACGGATTTGAGACAATAGAAGGAGGGCAGGGGCAAGAAAAACAGGGCAGGGGCAAGCCCTGCCCCTACATGAAAGCTGTGTTTTGCAGCACGGTGTCGTGCCGCTCGCTGTCCAGTGTTTGCAGGTAGTCGGTGGTGAAGTGCAGGCCGCGCGATTCTTTGCGGGCCTGGGCGCACTGAATGATCAGCCCGGCGACTTCAATCATGTTGCGAAGCTCTAGAACGTCGTCGGCCAGCACAAAATCGTCAAACAAAGACGCGCTCTCGGCGCGGAGGGCCTCTACGGCGGCGGCGGCTTTGGCGAGGCGGCTATCCGAGCGCACAATGCCGACGTACTTCTGCATGGTGCGCTGCAAGCGGTTCCGGAGGCTCTCTACCTGCGCGTGGTCCAAAGCGCCGACCCGCCGGGCCGTGCCGGGGAAGTCGGGGACTTGGTCGCAGGCGGCAGGCAGGTCCGTCCGGGCCTGCGCGTCACCCGCGGCCCGCTTGCCGAAGACTAAGGCTTCCAGCAACGAATTGGAGGCCAAGCGGTTCGCGCCGTGAACTCCCGTAGACGCCACTTCGCCGCAAGCGTATAGGCCGTTAATGGAAGTCCGGCCCCGCAAATCCGTCACAACCCCGCCGCACGAGTAATGCGCGGCAGGAACGACGGGGATCTGGTCCGTCGTGATGTCAATGCCGAACGACAAGCACCGGGCGTAGATAGTCGGGAAGTGGGATTTGATCTCGTCCGGGGGCAGATGCGTCACATCTAAGTAAACGCACTCATCGCCGGTCTTTTTGATCTCGCTGTCAATGGCGCGGGCGACAATGTCGCGCGGGGCTAAGTCTTTGCGCTCCGGGTCATACTCGGCCATAAACGCCGTGCCGTCCTTGCGCCGCAGGATGCCGCCTTCGCCGCGCACGGCTTCCGAGATCAAAAAGCTTTTCGCGTCCGGGTGAAATAAAGACGTCGGATGGAACTGAATAAACTCCATGTCCGCGATTTCGGCTCCCGCCCGCCAGGCCATCGCCACGCCGTCGCCGGTCGCAATCGGCGGATTGGTCGTAAACTGGTACACCTGCCCCGCGCCGCCGCTTGCCAGCAGTGTGGCCGGCGCGACATACGCCTGCACCATGCCGTCCGCCTCGTCCAGCAC
>CAXTRL010000007.1:0-25587 GCA_964246575.1 uncultured Armatimonadales bacterium | reverse complement strand
GGCGTCCACCCAAACGTCTACCGCTTCGCCGCCCGACGCAGGCCGCGCGAACGGAAGAACACGCTTGCCGGGCCGGCCCAGTGAATTATCATAGCCGGAGCGCACTCCCGTGAGACCCTGCACCGGGGTTCCTTCGGCGTCTACGACTAAGCCTTCGCCGTTGATGTCCAGCAACAGCACGACGTTCTCCCCGGCAGCTTCGGCGGGGACTGCTCCTGTAAAGTGGAACCAGGCGCAGTCCCAAAGCTTGCCCCATTTGTCGCCGACTTGGAGGGTTTGATGCGTCCCGCTTTCGTGCCCTGCGAACGGCACCGGCTCCGGCGTCACCCAGGCTTCGGCGGCGAGGTCGGAGACCGGGCGGTAAACAAGCTTCGGCAGGCGGGAGATCGCGCGGTCAATCCGCGAGATTTGCGGCCCTTGCGTGACTTCAGGGCTGATTGGGATCGGCATGGAGAAAAACTCTTTCTGGGCGAGTCTAGTTTGCCACGCATTCAATTGCATGGCTGAAGGGCGCTTCGCGCCGGCTGTCCTGCGGACAAAAGAATGTGCATTGCATGGTGGCTGGCTTCTCTTCTGTCCGCAGGACAACCAGCCGAAGGCTCTTCAGCCCCGGATTTCAATCCGGGGTTTAAATCTAGGGAATTCAAGTGCAATGTACCGGCAGACAACCCGATTGTCAAGCCGCTTTCAGGAGAAAATAATTATTTCGGAAAATTGTTTCGTGTTTTGTTGACAATTCGCCGGAAGCTTGGTAAACTACAATTACATCTAAGCGTTTAGACAAGCAAGACAGCATGGCAAATCGTTCCACCATCACGGATGTCGCCCGCGACAGCGGCGTTTCTATTGCGACCGTCAGCTACGTCCTCAACAACGGGCCGCGCAATGTGGACACCGACACGCGGGCGCGGGTGCAGGCAAGCATGAAGCGGCTGAACTTTTACCCGAACTCCATTGCCAGAGCGATGACCAACAAGCGCCTCAACGCAGTCGGTGTTGTGTTTTCGCACCCGTATCCCAGCGTTTTTTCCGATCCGTATTTTGTGTCCGTGATGGACGGCATTGTTCAGGAAGCGGCCCGGCGGCATCAAAACGTGCTGCTGTACACCGGGCTGGAATGGAACGGCAGCGACAGCCTGCCGGCGTTTCGGGACCGGCGCGTGGACGGCCTGATCTTGATCGCCATGCTGACCGACAGCACGATTGTTCCCGCGCTGGCCGAAGCAAAGATGCAGTTTGTCCAGATCAACGGCACCGTCACCGACGCCGCCGTCTCAAACATTGACATTGACAACGCGCTTGCCGTCCGGCAGGGGATCGCCCATTTCGCCGCGCTCGGCCACCGCCGGATTGCCCTGCTCGGCGGCCAGCGGAATTCGCCCAGTACCCTGCCCCGCCGGGACGGTTATTTCCAGGGAATGCAGGAACAAGGACTGCCCGTAGACCCGGCGATGGTTCGGGAAGGCACTTACAGCCGGGACTGGGGGCGCGAAGGCATGGCGGCCCTGCTGCGCCTGGCCGATCCGCCGACAGCCGTGTTTGCCGGCGGAGACGGCATCGCGATGGGCGTCTACGACACCTGCCGGGAGGCCGGCGTTCGCATCCCGGAAGATGTCAGCGTGATCGGCTTTGACGATACGCCGATGGCCCCGCATCTGCATCCGCCGCTGACCTCGGTGCGCCAGCCTTTGGTCCAAATGGGTTCCACCGCCGCCGCGACCCTGCTGGACCAGCTTGACGCCGGCCCGTCCGCCGCCGCCGTTCCTGCGCCGCAGATCGTCCTGCCGTCCGCACTGATTGTCCGGCAGTCCACCGCGCCCGTGCGCTCCCGGCCTCTGAGCTTGACACCCGAAGAATTCGAATCGACCGAAGCGCAGCGTTTGCGTTAAACTTAAGATTGAATTGAGGATTAGGCGCGACGCCCTCGCCGCGCTGGATGTTTGTCTAAACGCTTAGACACAAAAAGTTCAACACAGAAAGAGGTGCCGACGGTTTTCGTCCAAACAATTTTCTTGCCCTGGTTACAGCGACCGTGACCCCGCTTGCTCCCCGCCTCCGAAGCAGTGCCGCCACTCGGAAAGGACTACTCCCTGTTGATCTTGACTTTCTGAAAGGCTGAACACCTATGCCACGCAACACGCAGCGCTCGGGCTTGACCCAAGCGTTTACTTTGATTGAACTGCTCGTCGTCATCGCCATTATCGCGATTCTCGCCGCGATACTTTTCCCCGTCTTCCAAAGCGTCCGCGAGAACGCCCGCCGCACGGCCTGCGTTTCCAACGAAAAACAAATGGGCCTGGCAATGACCCAGTACACGCAGGATGCGGACGAAAAATTCCCGCAAGGGCAGTACGTTGATGCAAACAATGCCAGAATTGACTGGGGTCACGCGATTTATCCTTATATTAAGAATGGAAGCGCATCCAATGTTTCTGGAACTACGCCGATTTATAACGGCAAGGGGGGCGTCTTCGCCTGCCCGGATTTCCCCTCGGAAGAAGTCGCCGAGTACGGCGCTCACAGCTACTTATGTCCCGTGCCGGATGCAAACAATGTCAACAGTGTCGCCGTTTCCCTCGCGCAAGTCCTGACACCGTCTGACCAAGTTCTGATCGTGGAAAAAGGCCAGGCTAACGGCGGCGCAGGAAATCAGCCTGTTTTTGATGCCAGCGAATACGACTGGATCACCTACGCGAACGACTGCACCATGGCGTCTCCCTGTTTGCAGCCTAATCCGGCGACAAAAGATTTGACTGCCGACTTTGACGAACCCACAACCGGTTCCCCGGCGCAAAACGGCAATCCGCCAAACCCGCAGTCTCCCGGATCATTTCCCCGCTACCGCCACAACGGGCGCACAAACGTCCTCTTCGTGGACGGGCATGTCAAGTCTATGGCAAAAGGCTCTATGAGCGGCAAATACTGGCTCAAGTATATTTGGGTTCCCGGCGTCACGCCGAACGCCACTATGCCCGCCAGCTACGTTCCAAACTTCTAAGCGACCGCGAGCGTTCGGCATCCTGCCTCAACGGGGAAGGAGCCGAACGTCTTCGCAGCGCGTCTATGCAGTCCGAAAGAAAAGCGACATGCCGCTCAAAGACATAATCTGTGCGGCGCTTGGAGTTGCCGTAGTTGCTTCGGCTTTGCTGACGGGCTGCCACCCGCAGCAAACAACAATTCAAGCCGCCCCCGCGCCAGGAGCATTCCCCGTATCCATGAAAACTCATACACTCAAGCCGCGTTTCACTGCAATTTTAGCGTCTGCGGTTCTTGCCGGAGCCGCTGCGCCGCACGCTGCGAAGGCGGCGGAGCCGTCGCCCTGGGTGACGGCGTATTATCCGGTCTGGGAGCAGGCCGGCGGCATGTCGCCGGACAAAATTGATTTTTCCGCCATCACGCACCTTGTCCACTTTAGCATCTGTCCCCGCGCCGACGGCACGATTGACGACGCAGTCCACGGCGCTGCGAACGCCATCACACCCGCGCAGTCGGCGGATGTGGTGCCACGCGCCCACAAGGCCGGGGACAAAGTGCTGGTGTGCCTGGGCGGCGCGGGAAGCGGTCCGGCCATCGGCGCGGCGATTACGGGGCCGGTGCGCGGCGTTTTTATTCGGAACTTGATTGGGTTTCTCCAACAGCGCGGCTACGACGGCATTGACGTGGACATGGAGCCGATCCTGCCGGCGGACGAGCTGCCTTTTGTTTTGTTTGTCCAGGAGCTTCGCGCGGCGATGAAGTCCGTCAACCCCAAGTGGCTTTTGACCTTCCCGGCGTCGGGCGAGCCGGGCGACCAGCCGAAGCTGGCGGCCCGGCTTCAGAACGATTTCGATCAAATCAATATCCAGACGTATGATCTCAGCGGCACTTGGGCAGGCTGGAAGACCTGGTACAATGGGCCTTTGTACGGCGAAGGCAAAACTTGGCTGACCCCAACCCGGCCTTATCCGTCCGTGGACGAGAAAGTCGGCTTTTACCTGGCGGCAGGGGTTCCCAAAGCCAAGCTCGGCATCGGCATCGCGTTCTACGGCTGCGTGTGGAACGGTGCAAACGGCCCAGCCCAGCCGATTCAAGGCGTCACGGTGGACAAGCTGGCGACCAGCGCGATTTTGGACCAGTACGACAAGCCAGGCGCATACCACTGGGACGCGCTGGCCCACGCCCCCTATTTGAGCGTCGGTTCGGCCACGGACCCCGCCCGGAAGTTTGTTTCTTTTGACGACGTCCGGCTGGCCCGCGAAAAAGTGATGTATGCCCGGACGCACGGCCTCGGCGGCGTGATCATCTGGGAACTCGGCGACGGCTACCGGGACAGCAGGCCCGCAGGCCAAAAAGACGCCCTGCTGCAAGCAGTGAAACGCGCCGCGCGGGGGCCGCTGACTGCCGGGCGGTGAAATCAGACAGTAGTCTTACAGAAAGAAATCATGAACTTATCGCTTGTTCCCCTGCCCCAGCAAATCGTCCTGACCGGCGGCGTTTTCCAGATCAGCGCCGACACTGAGATCATATCGGACGAAGCCGCCCTGCCGGAAGCGCAGGTTCTTTCGGACCGCCTGCGCCCGGTTGTTGGCGCGGCGCTTTCGGTCGGCAGCGCGGGCCGATTGGGGGGCATCACGCTCCAAATCCATCCCGCGCTGGAGTCGCTGGGCCGCGAAGGCTACCGTTTATCCATCACGCCGGAAGGCGTTACACTCCGCGCCGCCGAACGCGCAGGACTATTTTACGGGGTACAAACGCTGCTTCAGCTTATGGACGGCGACGCCCTGCCGTGCGCCGAAATTGAGGACAAGCCTCGGTTTGCCTGGCGCGGGGCGATGCTGGATGTGTCGCGCCATTTCCTGCCGAAAGAATTCGTGTTGAAGTTTTTAGACGGGCTGGCGCTGCACAAGATGAACACGCTCCAGCTTCATCTCACGGATGACCAGGGCTGGCGGCTGGAAATCAAAAAGTACCCGAAGCTGACGGAAATCGGGGCTTATCGCCCCCAAACTTTGGTAGGCCGGGCGCTTGCCAACCCGTCCGACGCCGGGTTTAACCCGGACAGCCAGCAGTTCGACGATAGGCCGCACGGCGGCTTTTACACGCAGGACGACGCCCGCGAGATTGTCGCCTACGCAGCGGCGCGTCATATCACGGTGGTGCCGGAAATCGAGATGCCCGGCCACGCCCAGGCGGCGATTGCGGCGTATCCGTTCCTGGGCTGCACCAATGAGCCGGTGGAAGTCAGCCCGACATGGGGCATTCACGACAAGCTGTACAAACCGTCAGAGCAGACGTTTGAATTTCTGCGGGATGTTCTCGCCGAAGTCATGAACATCTTCCCCTCGCCGTTTATCCACGTCGGCGGGGACGAAGCGGTCAAGACCCAGTGGCGTGAAAGCGCCGAATGCCGGCAAATTCGGAGTGAGCTTGGCCTATGTGATGAAGATGCCTTGCAGTCATACTTTATCGGGCGCATGGACGAGTTTATCACGCAGTCGGACCGGACGCTGATTGGCTGGGACGAGATTTTAGAAGGGGGACTGTCGCCGGGAGCCGTAGTCATGTCCTGGCGCGGCGAGGAGGGCGGCCTGGAAGCGGCGGCGCTTCAGCATGACGTGGTCATGGCTCCGCATCGGTTCACCTACTTTGACTACTACCAGACCGATGCTTACCAATCGGACGCCCAAAGCACGGAGCCGCTGGCGTTCCACGAGATGTTGACCCTGCCGATGGTCTACGGCTACGATCCCATTCCCGCCGCGCTGCCTTCGGGGCAGGAAAAGCATGTTTTGGGAACGCAGTGCCAGTTTTGGACCGAGTACATGCCGGATGGCCGTCAAGTGGAGTATCAAGCGTTCCCCCGCCTTTGCGCGTTCTCCGAGGTCGCTTGGACAAACAAAAAACAAAAGAATTGGACGGCATTTATGGAGCGCCTGCCGAAACATCTGGCGCGGCTGGACGCTTTAGATGTCAATTATCGCCCGCTTTAGAGCAAGCCCCCACCCCCGCCCCTCCCCCGCGACGGGAGAGGGAAGCAAGAAAGAAGCAGAGGCTCTTGTTATTTCCTCTGGCTCCCCTCTCTCATTCTGATGGGGGAGGGGCTGGGGGTGGGGGCGCTGCCGGACACACGATGCCCATGATCAATACAAACGCCGCGCCGGTTGAGATTGTCCAAGATTACTTCCACCTGTGCGAGCGCGTTGCAGACCAAATCAGCGACTTGGTGCAGGCCAAGCCCCAAGCCGTGCTGGGCCTTGCGACCGGGTCTACCCCGCTCGGCGTTTACCAAAGCTTGGTCCGGCGCTTTCAGCACGGACAAATAAACTTTGCAGGCGTCACCTGCTTCAATTTGGACGAGTATTACCCAATGCCTGCCGAGTCGCCGCATTCGTACCACAGCTTTATGCAGGAGCATTTGTTCCGGCACATCCCCTGCCGCCGCTGGCTTGTGCCGGACGGGCAGCCGCGCGTCACGCCGCAAATCGCCCAAGCGTGCTTGGACTACGAAGCTGAAATCCAAGACGCCGGAGGCATTGACTTGCAGATTCTCGGCATCGGGCGCACCGGCCATATCGGCTTCAATGAGCCGGGCAGTTCGCCGGACTCGCGCACGCGGCTGGTTTCGCTTGCCGCGCAGACCCGCGAAGACGCCGCCGAAGCATTCGGCAGCCTTCCTGCCGTCCCGCAGCAGGCCATTTCCATGGGCATCGGCACGATCTTGGAAGCACGTAGGATTATTTTAATGGCAAGCGGCGCGGCGAAAGCGGAAACCGTGCGTGCGGCCTGGACCGGAGAAGTCACCGAGCGCCTGCCGGCATCGTGGGTGCGTACCCACCCAAATGCGGCCCTGTATCTGGACGAAGAGGCCGCTGCAAAGCTGTGAAAAATAAATTTCAATCAAGCGCAATAAATCGTGCAAAACCATGTCAATTTGCGTTATAATGCTATCTAACCGATTAGATAAGCTGTTTTCACGGGAAAAGTCGGTCTACTCACCGTGGCTTCAAAGCCACGCGGCTGCAAAGCCGAAATTCAGCAGGAGCCATTGGCGGCTCCGCTGCTGGAACCGTCTGATTTTCGTTTCTTCCTCTTCTGCGCCTCCCTCATTCATTGCTGAATGCTTCTCCGCATCGCTGCGCGACTTTTGGCAGTTCCCTAAACTGCATTCTCGGCACGAGGCTTTTCCATGCTTTTTTTACACATGCTTTTGTCTGCAAATTTTGGCCTCCAAGCCCCTGCTTCTCTGCCGAAGCGAAAGGAGGTGACTGCGTCTTAACACTGCCGCCCGGTCATCTTCGCTTGTTTCCAGACTCGCTTGTTTTTCAGAAAGGCTGAATACCTATGCCACGCAACACGCCACGCAAAGCGGGCTTTACTTTGATTGAGCTGCTCGTCGTCATCGCCATTATCGCGATTCTCGCCGCGATACTTTTCCCTGTCTTCCAGCAAGTGCGCGAAAACGCCCGCCAAACTAACTGCATTTCCGACGAGAAGCAGCTTGGGTTAGCAATTCTGCAATATAACCAGGATGCGGATGAAAAGTATCCGATGATTTCGTATTACGACACCAACACACCGCCTCAACCCGTTTCCTGGGAAACAGCGGTCTTGCCCTATGTCAAAAACGGCACATCCTCAACCTACAACGGAGTCAGTTACGCTTATGGTGTGGGTGGTGTTTGGAGCTGCCCGGACCTACCCACCCAGCAGCCAGCCAGCTACGGCTTGAATCTTGAACTTTCTCAGGAAGGACAAGGCACCTACGCCTATAATAACGGCAATAAAGGAGTCATCACGACGGTTTCTGTCGGACAGGTTCCCTCTCCAGCCGATACAATCATGATGGTTGAGAAAGGGCAGGCCGCAAACGTCCCGATGCAGAACTACTCCTATGCATCACCCTATTTTGACCCGGCAGAAGGAAACTGGACCGACGCCATTGGCCCGATTGTCAACAACACGCCTACCAAACCTAGCGACCATCTGGAACTAAAATACGATGTGGATTCGGGCCTCAACGATCCTACCTGGCAGAGCTATGGCACCACGCCTGGCGATATGCCGCGCTTCCGCCATCACGCTAACTGCGACTCGCTGTTTGCCGACGGTCATGTGAAGTCCATCCACCGGGGCCAGATGGACTGGTACAAGAACATCTACATCCCCGGCGTCTACGAGGCTTTAGACGGCGCGGTCAATTAAGAGTGACATGAAACTGGGTCTACTCTCTTGCACCGCCCTTGCCGCCCTCGGCCTCGCGCTGACGGCGGCAGGCCATTAAACACCTTTAGCCCGCCGGAGCTTTCGGCGGGCTTTTTATTTAAGTGCAGTCATCCATGAAAATTACATTTTTGTTTTTCGCTTTGTGTCTGGCGTTCCAGACGGCCTCGGCCCAGGCGAAGCCTGCTCACGAGAAGGCCAACCCTCTTTGGGTGACGGCGTACTATGCGGTCTGGGTGCAGCAGGCGGGGGCGCTGACGCCGGAAAAGATTGATTATTCGGCGTTTTCGCATTTGATCCATTTTGGCGTTGTGCCGACGGACGATGGCGGGATTGACGCAGTCAAGGGCATCACGCCTGCCGAGTCGGCGGCGGTCATTGCTCCGGCGCACAAAGCAGGACGAAAAGTGCTGCTGTCGGTCGGCGGCTGGCTGACATCGGCGCACTTTCGGGCGGCGTACAGCGACCCGCACCGGGCGGCATTTATCGGCGCTCTCGTCCAGATGGTGCAAACGCGCGGTTATGACGGCCTGGACATTGACATGGAGCCGCTGGAAGCGGCAGACGCGCCGGGGTACGAGACGTTTATCCGGCAGCTTCGCGCCCAGATGACGGCGGCAAACCCAAAGCTGCTGCTGACGGCGGCGACCGCCGCCCAGCCGGAGCTGTTTGCGCGTCTCAGCCCAGAGTTTGACCAAATCAATTTGATGACGTATGACCTGGCCGGACCCTGGCAGGGCTTCAAGACCTGGCACAACTCCGCGCTGTACGGCAGCGGCACGGCACTGATGGCCCCAAGCCGGCCCTTTCCGTCGGCGTCGGAAATGGTCACGCGCTTCGTCGCGGCAGGCGTCCCGCGCCTGAAGCTCGGCGTCGGCGCCGCGTTCTACGGCGACGTTTGGAGCGGGGCCGACGGCCCCGGCCAGCCCATCGCCGGCGTCACCATGACGACCGTTCCGTACAGCGTGATCATGGACACGCTGTATCAGCCGGAGCGTTATCACTGGGACGTAGCAGCGTCGGCTCCCTACCTCCGCATTGACGGCCCGCAAAAGCAGTTCGTGTCGTATGACAACGAAGCGCTGTGCGCCGCAAAAGTGCAGTATGCGCGGGCGCAGGGGCTGGGCGGCGTGATGATTTGGGAGCTGGGCAGCGGCTACCTGCCAAACCGTCCGGCAGGCCAAAGAGACCCGCTGCTGCAAGCCGTCAAAAAGGCGTGGCAGTCGCCGAAGTAATGCAGAAAAAGTCCCGGCACTGGAAGTGCCGGTCTACTATTGAGTGGAAGTGTCTTCGATACGGAGTAATGCCGCAGGCATACACTGAAGAATAGCCCCTATATGCTGGCCTTTAGTCCCGCAGGGACTTTCACGCAAGAGTAGACCGGCACTTCCAGTGCCGGTTTCTTCCTTCCGAGAAAGCATTTCCAATCCATGATCGCGCCGCAAAAAATAGACGAAACCATCGCTCCCGCCGGGCTAAAACCGCGCACGGGCGATGCCGTGACGCCAAGAGCCGTCGGCTTTGGCTTGTTCTGCGCCCTGCTCATTTGCGGCGTCACGCCCTACAACGATTACTTGGTCGCGGCGACGTACTTGTCCGGCAACTTTTTCCCCATCGGGGCGCTGGCGGCGATTTTGATCTTGACGCTGCTGGTCAACCCGCTGCTGATTGCCCTGGGGCGACGACGGACGATGTTCCGGCCCGGCGAGATTATTACGGTCTGGGCGATGGTGATTGTCGCCGCCGGCATTCCGTCCAGCGGCCTGATGCGCTACCTGCTGCCGCACATTGTCGCGCCACATTACTACGCAACGGAGCAGAACCATTGGGACGGGCTGTTTCTGGCCCACCTGCCGTCGTACCTGTTTGTCACCGACCCGGTGGCCGTCCACACGTTCTTTGACGGTCTGCACCGGGGCCAGCCGATTCCGTGGGCGGCTTGGGCCGTGCCGCTTGGGTGCTGGGCGCTGTTTGCCGGCTGCTTATTTTTGACGTTCTTCTGCTTGTCGGGCCTGCTGCGGAAGCCCTGGGTGGAGAACGAGCGGCTGGCGTTCCCGCTGGTCAAGCTGCCGACCCTGCTGGCGGAAGCGCCGGAGCCGGGGCAGAAGTTTAACGCCCTGCTGCGCTCGCCGCTGCTTTGGGTGTCGTTTGGGCTGGTGACAGTTCTGCACACGATCAAAGGCGTCCACCAGCTTTATCCAACGGTCCCCGACATTCCCCTGGCCTGGCATTCCGCCGACAACCTGCACGGGCGGCCCTGGGACGGCATGGGGGACATTGCGCTGTATGTTTATCCGCTCGTGGTCGGCTTCTCGTACCTAATGTCAAGCGAAGTCTGCTTGTCACTGTGGCTGTTTTACCTGCTGTTCAAGGCTCAGATGCTGGCGGGGGTGCTGTACAACTGGAACATGAGCGGCACGGGCGTCGGCTTCAGCATGGGACCGGCGTACACGGTCTACCCGGAAGCCGGCGGGGCGATTGCTTTGGCCGGGTGGACGCTTTGGACCATGCGCGGGCATTTGTCGGACGTCTGGCGTAAGGCGGTTCACAATGCGCCGGGCATAGACGACTCGCGGGAGCCGCTTTCCTACCGATTTGCACTGTTTGGACTCATCGGCGGCATCGGCGGCCTGTTTTTGTGGCTGACGGTGCTGGCACAGATGCAGCCGGGGATGGCGGCGGGCATTCTGGCTGGCAGCTTGGTTGTCTTTTTGATGCTGGCTTGGCTTGTCGCGCAGGCCGGGCTGCTGTTCGTGACCCAGACGTTTGCCACTTCGCAGGTGCTGACGGCGCTGGGCGGCTCGACGCCGTTTGATGCCCGGTCCCTGATGATGGCGTCGCTGACCGAGCATGTCGGCTGGCAGGACTCGCGCGAGTTCATGCTGCCGCCCCTTTTGAATTCACTGAAAGGCGCGGCGGAAACCGGCCTCAGCGCCCGGTCTTTAAGCCGCGCCCTCGCGCTCTGCGTCGTCTGCGCCGTGCCGCTGTCCGCTGCGGTTTCCCTGTGGCTGCCCTATACCCACGGCGGCGCGTCAGCCCTGAACAACCCGTGGATGTACAGCGGCGCTCCGCAGCTCTCGTTCCAGTGGGCGGCGGCGCAGACCGCCTCGCCCCACCCGCCCGATACCGGCGCGGCGCTGCAAATGGCGGCGGGCGCAGCGTTTGTGCTGATCCTGTTTTTGTGCCGCGCTTTTCTGCCGGCGTTCGGCCTGCATCCGGCGGGCTTTCTGGTCGCGGCTTCCTACGCCATGTCTTACTTGTGGTTCTCGCTTGGGCTGGGCTGGGCCGCCAAATCGTTAATCGTCCGCTACGGCGGGATGCGCGGCTACCGCTCGGCCCTGCCGTTCTTTCTCGGCTTCGTGCTGGGCGACTGCGTGAACGCCCTGGCCTGGGTAATCGTCGGTTTAGTGACCGGCAAGGGCTACCAGCTCATGCCGGGGTGAAGTCAAAGACAGAAGAAGCGTGGGATTGAAATCCTGCGCTGTATGCCTGCGGCATTACTTCGTATGGGGCGAAGCGTCCACCTTCGTGGACGAAGAATAAGACAACAGATACGAATGCTTTGGTCCTTCTTATTTTGCTCCTTGTCCGCGCAGGTGGACATTCGGCGTCTGCGCCACACACCCCAATAAAGCCTTAGTGCAGGACTTCAGTCCCACGCGCCCTCTTGCCGCCAAATCGCGGGTATAATAGCTTCTCAAATCACTTAAAGAAGCCAAGCTTTATGCCCCAACAAGTTTTTGCCCCGATCCTTGCCAACGACGACCTGATCCCCGGTCACAAAGTTTTAGTTTGCGAGGCTCCAGCAGTAGCCGCTGAGGCGCAGCCCGGCCAGTTTGTCAATGTGCTGACCGCCGAACGCTTTGACCCGCTGCTCCGCAAGCCGTTCTCCGTCTACACCGTAGACCGAGACTTGGGACAAATCAGCCTCTTATATTCCGTCGGCGGCCCGACAACGTCCGGCATGGCCCGCAAGCGCCCCGGCGACACGCTGGACTTGGTCGGCCCGCTCGGAGGCCGCATCTTCCGGCCCGACACGCGCCCCGGCGCAGCCCATATCCTAGTCGGCGGCGGCTACGGCGTCCCTCCCCTCGTCTTTTTGTCCCGTGAACTTCAGCAAATGCACGCAAGCCTGGACATGGTGTTTGTGATTGGCGCACGGCGCAAGGACTTGCTGCTGTGCGAAATGGAACTGCAAGCGTCGGGCGTGGATGCGCGGACGGCGACGGAAGATGGGTCGCACGGCACGCACGGGAAGGTGACAGACGCGCTGGCTCCCCTGCTGGCGGAGCGCGAAGGCAAGCCGGTCACGGTCTACTGCTGCGGCCCGACACCCATGATGCGGGCGGTCGGCGACTTGTGCCAATCGGTCGGCGTTCCGTGTCAGTTGTCGGTGGAAGTGTCCATGCCCTGCGGCATCGGCGTCTGCATGGGGTGTGTTTTAGACCTGGCCGATGGCCGGCGCGTCCGCTGCTGCGTGGATGGCCCGGTGTTTGAAGCTTCGGAGGTCGCATGGTAAATACGCAAGTCCAAATTGGGAAGCTGACGCTCCGTAATCCTGTCCTGACCGGCTCCGGTACGTTCGGCTTCGGACCGGAAATGGCGGGCATTGTCGATCTCAACGCCCTCGGCGCGGTTGTCGTCAAAAGCACGTCTTTGGAACCGCGTCTCGGCAACGCCACGCCGCGCATTGTGGAGACCCCGTCGGGCCTTTTGAATGCCATCGGCCTGCAAAACAGCGGCGTGGACAATTTCATCGCCGAAAAGCTGCCGTTCCTGCGCCGATATAATGTTCCCATTGTCGTCAATCTGGTCGGCTACGAAGTCGGCGATTATGTGCGTCTGGCGGAAAAGCTCTCGGCTGCCGGGGGCGTCAGCGCCCTGGAAATTAATATTTCCTGTCCTAACGTCAAGCACGGCTGCGATTTCGCCGTGAACCCGGACCTGACCGCCGAACTCATCAGCGCCGTCCGCAACGTCACTGACCTGACGCTCATCACCAAGCTGTCCCCGAACGTCACCGACATGGTCCCCATCGCCCGCGCCGCCGTCGAGGCCGGCTCGGATGCACTGTCTTTAATCAACACCCTGCTCGGCACGGCGATTGACATCAAAAAGCGCAAGTTCCGATTGGCGAACATCACCGGCGGCCTGAGCGGCCCCGCCGTCAAGCCCGTCGCCCTGCGCTGCGTCTGGCAGGTCCACCGCGCCCTGCCGGACGTGCCGCTAATCGGCATGGGCGGCATCGTCAGCGCCACCGACGCCATCGAGTTTTTATTAGCCGGAGCCACCGCCGTCGCCGTCGGCACCGCCACGTTCGTGAACCCCACAGCGTCCACCGACATCGTCACGGGCCTGGAACGCTACTTGGAAGAAAACAGCATCAGCGATGTCAACGAGCTGATAGGAGCGGTACAATAACTTAATGGCAAATCAGAAACCACGGCTCTTTGTAGGATCTTCCGTTGAGAGTTTAGAGATTGCAGAAGCCATCCTTTACAACCTCGAATATGTTGCGGAAGTGACGCCATGGTCAGCCGGCATTTTTTCGCCATCTAACACAGCGCTGGACAGCCTTACTACTGCTTTGGAAACTTTCGACTTTGCGGTGTTCGTATTTTCGCCTGATGATGTTTTACAACTACGAAATCAGCAGGTATCTGTCGCGCGTGACAACGTGATCTTTGAGTTAGGATTATTTGTCGGCAGATTGGGCAAGCGGCGCTGTTTTGTTGTTGTGCCGCGCAATGATCCTGATCTGCATTTGCCTACAGATTTGATTGGCTTCACGCCGGGAACCTATGAGCCTGAGCGCTCGGATCAGAACTGGCGAGCAGCACTGACTTTTGCCTGCGTTGACATTAAAGCAGTCATCAAAGAGTTAGGTTTTGTTAAGCGTTCAGCCTTAGTTGATGGAAATTAATAACATGGTAATTGATAAAGAAATGGTCCTCGATCAGTCTTTCACTCCTCTGACCAATATGGGTTGTCACATTAATAAGCGAGCAGCGTTCATCGCACAGACATACAGGGCAGGTATTACAGGCGTTCTTTCGGGCGTTAAACTGCACATTTTGTCAAGTGCCAGCCTTATCTCTGGCATCGTGTTTGAAATCTATCCGCTTCGTGTTGCAATTCGGCAAGTGAAGAATGGTTATCCAGGTACGGTCACACTAGGTGAGGTGGTTATTCAGGATGGAAATGCACCACCCAATCGTCTTATTTCTTTTCCTAATCCAATACTTCAAGAAGCTGGAATGCAGTATGCGATTGTCGCGAATTACCTCAACTCACCTTTGTTAGAGCCGAGTCAATGGGTCGGGAGTTGGTATGGCACAACAGGCGATCAGTACCCTGACGGCGAATTGCTTTACGGCCCCGAAGGCGAGACTTGGTATGTCAGCAGCCTAAAAGACCATGACGTGCAATTTCAAACCTTTGTCGTGCCAAGCTAACTAGGGTCGCTGGCTGACGAAGCCTCGCTGAAACTGGTACTTTTGATATGAGCGCCCTCAACCTTGTCTTCAAGCCCGTCAACTTACAGCAGTACACGGACATTTGCGCCCTGTTCATTAACGACACGCATCTTTGCAGCTACGAGACGCTAGATGACTTTTTAGAAGAAGGCAAGACGCCGCAGCGTTTTCTTGACCGCCTTGCGGCGAAGCTGGCAGAAGACCCGGAAAGCTGCCTGCATGTCTGGCAGGGTGAGGAGATTGTCGGCCAGATCAACTTTGGGACGTTTGTTGACCCGGCGATTGGCTATCTGAGCTTCTTTTATGTCGCGCCGCCCTGGCGCGGAACGGGCGTCGCGGCAAAGATGGACGCGTTCGTAACCCAGCGCTTTCAGCAGCACGGGTACAAGGTGGTTCGCCTGAGTGTGACGGCCTTCAATAAGCCGGCCATACGGTTTTACCTGAAATGCGGATGGGCTGATCTGGGACCACGCGAAGACAATCCACTGGTGCACAACATGGAGAAACACATCGCATGAAAATTCGCCTTTTTGCCGCCCTGGCAGCCGTTCTCGTTTTCACAATGGCTGGCGCGGTGTTGGCTCAGAACCGAGTTTCGGTCGTTTCTCCGGCGTACTGCGCGGATGTTCAGGGGAACACGACGCTCCGAGTTCATGCGCCGGGCTTCCCAGCAGTGACGGTAAAAAGCCGGAAGCCGGGTCCTGGCTCCGGCTCGGACTCTGTTGTCGGCGTCACGGCTTTAGACGCGCAGGGCGACGGCGCGGTTGTTTTTCCTGCGGACAAGTACCCGCATGGCCCCCTTCTCGTGACCCTGACCGGCACGAACAGCGCCGGGACCGACCATTGCTATCTTCAGCTTTATAACACCGGCGGCGTTCATTGGCATGAGGGAATGCCGACGACGCCTCCTGCGGCGGCAGGGATGAAGCTGGTCTTTGCCGATGACTTCCTCGGCCCGCTTTCAATTTCCAGCACCGACCCGAAGGCGACCTATTACGACCACAAGCCGCCGAACGGCAGCCAGGATTTCAGCACGCTGCCGTTCACCGGGCATGACTCGGCGGGAAATCCATTCACCCAGCGCGACACTTACCTGCGGATACGGGCCAGCGAGGCCAAGCATAGCGCCGGCCTGATCTGCTCGATTAAAAACGACGGCAGTGGGATCAAAGCGGCGCTGCCCTGCTACTTTGAGTGCCGGCTTCTCGGCCCGAACGTCACCGGTACCTGGCCTGCGTTCTGGCTGATGACGGATTACCTCACGAATTACAAAACGCTTGGCGACAAAACGCCCGTGGACGAGCTGGACATTGTTGAAGCCTACGGCGGAGAAGGTCCGCACGAGCCTAATTCCGGCGACAAGTACCAAATCACCCCTCACGCCTGGAACCAGGGCGACAGCGGCAGCAAGCTGGCGGACGCGGCTGACGCCGCGCTGCACAACCCGGCCAGTATGCACCAGCACGGCATTCCTTCCACCTGGTATGAAGCGTTCCATACCTACGGCTGCAAGATCACAGCCACCGATACCATTTACTACTGCGACAATGTAGAAATGGGGCGGCACAAAACACTGCCGGTCAGCAAAACACTTCCATTCTTCTTTATGGTCAACCTCGCCACCGGCGGCGGCTGGCCGGTCGATTTATCTCGCACCAACGGCCTCGCCGATCTGTATGTCGACTGTGTCCGGGTCTACCAGCAGAAGCCGTAAAGTTTCGTGAACATTTTGCAAATCACCTCGTCTGGAAAGATGTCGCAAGAAAAGCGGCAGGAAAGATGAGCAAATCCCAATGACAATCAACACGGTAAAATATTTGGCGGCAGCGGCAGCGCTGGCCGCGGCGCTTCTGCCGATGGCAGCGCAGGCGCAGGGCGGCATCAACGGGCGGTTTCAAGACCAGCACCAGCGCATCCGGCAGGGCGTTCAGAACGGGCAGCTCACGCGCCGCGAGCAGTACCAGCTAAACCGCCGCGATGCTTACATCCACAGCCAGGCGCGGATGGATCGGCGCTTTGACCACGGTCACCTGACCGGCGGCGAGCGCCGCCAGCTCAACCGCGAGCTGAACCACAGCAGCGGCCGCATTTATCAAGACAAGCACAATGCGTTTGTGCGCTGACCTGCCAGAAGGAGCCAATAACGATGAAACCCATAATCAAGTTTGCTTCACTGCTGGCAGTCGCCGGAGCGATGATGCTGCCGCTGGCGGCCCATGCCGACGGACAGCTCGTGTGGAGCGGCGATGTGGACGACCGGGCGCAGGTCACGATCCACGGGCGCGATGTTCGCACCGACACGCTCAGCGGCAAGTCCGCAGGCAATGTCAACTCGCAGGTCTTCGGGCGGCTGCCGACCGATCACCCGGTCTTTCTAACCCTGGACAAGCGCGGACGCGGCTCGGTGCGCGTCGTGCAGCAGCCGAGGCCGTTCAACAACTTCACGGCGGTTGTCCGAATCCATGACCCACAGCCCGGTGCCGGCCATTACCGCTTCCGGCTGAACTGGGATTAGAACTTGGATTAAGCTGAAAACCGCCGCTTCGTGTGAAGCGGCGGTTTTGTTCTGCGGCTGGCTGGCAGGCAAAATAAAATTTGCAAAGATGGTGATTATTCACAAATGTGGGTATACTAAGACTGCACCGGGTTTCCCCCGGCAATTTTCCTGCTTTGCATCGGTTTGATGCCTTTCTCTGTGATTCCCCGGCTCCTTCGGCTTTCCGACGTGTCTTCGTTTCCAGTCAGGCCTCATGCTTTGCGAATTGGGGCCTTTACTTGAAAGGAGCCATTCCCTATTATGGCAACTAAACTTTATGTCGGCAACCTGAGCTATCAGACCACCGACCAGCAGCTCCATGAGCTGTTTTCCGAAGCCGGCAACGTCGCATCCGCCCAGGTCGTCACCGACCGCTACACCGGCGAAGCTCGCGGCTTTGGGTTTGTCGAAATGGCGTCCGAAGACGAAGCGCAGCAAGCCATCGCGGCCATCAACGGCCGCAATGTCGGCGGACGCGCCCTGGTCGTCAACGAGTCCCGCCCGCGTGAAGGCGGAGGCGGCGGCGGAAGCCGTGGCGGCTCCGGCGGCGGTGGCGGTTCCTACGGCGGTGGCGGCGGCGGAAGCCGCTCCGGTGGTGGCGGCGGCTACGGCGGGGGTGGCGGCGGACGCAGCGGCGGTTCTGGCGGCGGCGGCAGCCGCTACTAGTTTTCCCTCTCGCCCACGAGCCGAGAATATCTAAAAAGCGCAGCAGAGACAGTGTCTCTGCTGCGCTTTTTTGCTGCCCCATTATTGGAGGATGGGGGGCACTATTTGACACCTTCTGCTCCGCTCTGCTATAATTGTCGTGTGATTAATCCCCAAGAACGCCGCATTGAAACGAAGCCCTGGGAGCCGGATGGAAATGGCCTGCTGCTGGTTGTTTCCGGCCCGTCCGCTGTCGGCAAAGACACCGTTTTAGACGCTTTGCTGTCCCTGCCCGGCGAGACGCTGCCTGCTCCGGTCCAAAAATGCGTCACGACCACGACGCGCGAGCCGCGCCTGATGGAAACGGACGGCGTAGATTACCGCTTTGTCAGCGCGGCCCGGTTTAATGATCTCGTGGCGCGGGATGAGCTGCTGGAATACGCCGAGGTCCACAACAACTATTATGGAACGCCTCGCGCGGAAGTCGCGGGGGCGCGGGCGCAGGGTTTGGACGTCATTCTGAAGATTGACGTGCAGGGTGGGCGGGCGGTCAAGCAGAAGATGCCCGACGCCGTGCTGATTTTCTTGCAGCCGCCTTCGCTGGAAGAATTAGAACGCCGTCTGCGCGGGCGGGCGACGGAAAGCGAAGAAGACATCGCCCGGCGTCTGCTGAACGCCCGCAAAGAAATGGCCCAGCGACCGCATTACGATTACGCTGTCACTAATGACGCCGTAGAAGACGCGGTAGACACAATCGTGGCGATTTTGCGGGCCGAGCATTGCCGCATCCGTTTGGGAGAAGCCAATGGCTGAAGCCGTTCCAAAGCGCGTGGTGCTGGGCGTGTCCGGGTCTATCGCCGCTTACAAAGCCGCCGACCTTGCCAGCCAGCTTGTCAAAAGCGGTATCGAAGTCTTTCCCGTCATGACTGCCGGGGCCGCTCGGTTTGTGCAGCCGGCGACGTTCCGCGCCTTGACCCACCATCCCTGCCCCGTAGACTTGTTTGAAGAGCCATTTCCCGGCGAGATCGCCCATATTTGGCTGGCCCGGCACTGCGACCTCTTTGTGATCGTTCCGGCGTCCATGAACGTCATCGCCCGGCTGGCGAATGGGCTGGCGGAAGACATGCTTTCCGCCGCCGCGCTTGCCTGCACGGCTCCGATTCTCTTGGCTCCCGGCATGAACACCGGCATGTGGAACAATCCCGCGACGCAAAGCAACTTGGCGAAGCTGCGCGACTACGGATATTATTTTATTGAGCCGACCACGGGAAGATTAGCCTGCCGGACCGAAGGGGTCGGGCGCATGGCGGATGTGCCGACGATTTTTGCCGCCATCCAGGAAATGCTGCAACGGAACATATCACTGACCGGCAAGCGGGTCTTGGTGACCGCCGGGCCGACACGTGAGCCGCTGGACCCCGTGCGCTTTCTGTCCAATCGGTCGTCGGGGAAGATGGGCTATGCGCTGGCCGAAGCCGCCAGGCTGCGCGGCGCGGACGTGACACTCGTCTCCGGCCCAACGGCGCTGCCAGCGCCGGGCGGCATTGAAATGGTGCGTATCCAAACGGCTTCGGAGATGGCGGACGCCGTTTTGTCGCGCTCATTGGCGGCGGACATCGTCTTCGCCGCCGCCGCCGTGTCTGATTACCGGCCTGCGGAGATCGCTGAACAAAAACTGAAAAAGACTGGTGGCGAAGCGATGCTGACCCTTACGCGAACGACTGATATTCTCGCAGAGCTGGGCCGGCGCAAGCCATCGGGCCAGACACTGGTCGGCTTCGCTGCCGAAACCGAGCATCTGCGGGACCACGCCAAGCGCAAACTCGCGTCCAAGTATCTGGACTGGATTGTCGCAAACGATGTGACGCAGGCAGGCGCGGGCTTTGACGGCGACACCAACATCGTGACGCTGTTTGGCGCTGACGGTCAGGAAATCGCTCTGCCGCTGATGACAAAGCGCGAAGTTGCTGAGCGCGTGCTGGATGTAGTAGGTCTAGTGACGAGTGACTAAAGTCACTCGTTAGGAGGTGCTAAGAAGCACTACCTGTCCAGGGGACAGAAGAGCAAGACAAGAGCATCTTAATCCTTCTATCTTTTGTCCCCTGGACAGGCGGCGTTTTTGAACGCCTTTCAGCGAGTGACTTTAGTCACTCGTCGCTGCGTCACTCGTCCATACATAACAGCAGTCACTCGGGAAGCGGGACTGCTGCCGGGGCGGACGCCCGCGTCGTCTTCGAGGTGACTTTGACCCACATCCGGGTTGGTGGGCCGGTGAACCTGCCGTCATCATCCTTCGGCGTCAGCAGCACCGTCATGTAAACCAGGCTGTCCGCGCTGTCTACCGATCCCGCTTCCACATTCAGCCGCACCGTCCGGGTCCCGGACAGCCAGCCTTTGACTTTCAGGTCATCCGTTTTCAGGCCGCTGAGGGCGGACGCCGGGGTGCCGAACTGCCCTTGAATGCTCTGCTTGATGACCGCGATCGTTGCGCCGTCTTTGGTTTCCCAGGCTGCAAGCGAAAGGTCTGCGGTGGAATGTTCGTCGGTCATCCCCACGAAGCTTGCGCTTTTCCACTTGTCGCCGGCCTGGACCGGCGCGGACGGTAGCTCCCCCAGCCCGGCCAGCACGTTCATATGTGCAGGGTCTTCCCCCGTCAGGATTTCCTCGGCATTGACACTGGGATTCACTACAGTGGCTTCCAGTTTTCCGTTCTTCAGAACGATCAGTCGGGCAAAATGGGCTAGGGATGCTTGGGCGTCGCTTGGCAGCGGCACTGGCTTATCGTCCACAGTGACCGTCATGGAGTCAATGCCCACATCCACCAGCCCGGCGGCGTCCGTGTCGCGCTAGTCGGCCACAGTCTGATGCTCCTGCATTTCCAAATGCGACTTGATGGGCGCAATTCTATGGTGCGGCTCCAAATATGAGCCGGCAGTATCTTCCATCAGCGTGTAGCCAAGCGTCTGCCCGACCGGAAACTTGAGGCGCAGCGTCTCCTTGCGCGGCGCAGGGGTTGAGGGAACGGGTGCAGCCGTGGGAACGGGCAGCGGCGCGGACACAGGCGTTGGAGAAGCGGCAGATGGAGAAGCGGCAGATGGAGAAGCGGCAATGAGGGCGATACCAATCAACAAAAATGTGTTCATGGAGCCTCCTCAGCGGTACAGGACCAATTCTATTGCGCCGGAGCAGATGTTGGCACAGCAACAGAAAAAAGCTGGCTGACATCTATTTTCGTCTGAAGCTGCATCTTGTAGGCCAGCGGAGCGCCGGCCTGCGTGCTTTTTATTACCAGGGTTGACACCGCAGTACCGGTCGCTTCCTGCCGAAGCACGGTTCCGTCTTGCGTGTCAAACTCAGTGTCTCCCGTTCCTAATGTCCGGCTCATAATTTTCATGGGACGGGGCGCTTTCGTGGTCAGTGTTGTCAAATTGCCGTCTAAAGTGCGTCCGATGTGGGCCGTAGGAATTCCTCCCTCGACTTCCAGGCTTTTAAGGATGTACGCTGAAGTCGGTGCCGCGCTGGCGGCAGCCGCGCTTTCACTTCCGTGCCATGTGTCGCCAACACGGATTGGCCCAGCAGGGAGCGTGAACAAAGTTTCAATTAATCCAGTCGGGTTAGCGCCTCCTGATACTCCGCCGACCATTTTGTTCATCAGGGGGGACAAAACGGTGGACAGCGTTTTCCCCGTGGGTGTCACGACGGTGGTTGTCATGTCTTGAAGCTGGCTCAGCTTGCTTTGCGGCAAAACCGTGTCTTTTCCATTCACGCGAATCGTCAGCGCCGTGATGCCGGTCACAATCGTAGCCGCTCCATCAGAAGCCCGCACATCCTGAACCGTTTGCCGCAGGGTCATTTCCCAGTGCTGGCTGATTGGGATACCTGCCCCAGACTGCCCCGTCAGGATAGTTCCATTTACATCCATCACAACGGCGTAGGCGCGGCTGACCCCTGGCTTGAATTGGAACCGCAGCGTTACTGGCGTTGGTGCCGCAGGAGGCGCAGGAACGGCCTGCGCGTGAAGCGCTAGGGGACAGGCGGCAAGAAGGGCCGCCGTGAAAACAAGTTTACTGTTCATACTGTCTCCTTTGCCGCTTGGAAGCGGAAGTAATTGTCGCCGATTTTGATCTCGTCCCCGGTGGATAAAACGGCACGCTGGACGCGCGTGCCGTTGATGTAAACACCGTTGGCGCTGTCTAAATCCGTCAATGTGAACTGCCCGTGGCCGTCCCGGAGCAGCCGGGCATGGCGGCGGGAAACCGTGCTTTCCGCCAGCACAATCCCATTGTCGCCGTCGCGCCCGACCGTCACATCGCCGTCGGTCAGGGCAAACGTGCTGCCCGCCGCCAGGCCCTGCAAGCCGAGCAGCGCCGGAATACCGGACAGGGGGATTTCCGGGCCGCGTCCCAGCCGCGCCGTAGACAGCTTTGGCGGCAGGCCGGCTTCTTCGGGAACAGGTTCGGGCGCTCGCTTTTCAGGCTTGTAGACCTGCGGCTCAGGCGCGTCCGCGCCCTCAGTTGTCGCGGCGGGATCGGCGACTTCCACACCGAAGCGCCGGGCCAAAACCCGCAGCGGCTCACCGCGTGTTCGGATTAAATTGAGCACGGTCCAGCAGACTCCAGCCGCCAGTAGGAGGCTGAACAAGCCCGTCAGCAGCCGCGCCACGCCGCTTTCTTTTTCACTGTTGTCTTTTTCACTATTCTCATTTTGCTTCGGCGGCGCGGCGGGCGCAGCCTCTGGAACCGGGGCGGACACGGGATGAAAATCAGACAGCGTAAATGCGATGGGGCTTGGCGCTCCGCTGAGGGCGATGGAAACCGGTCGTGATGCCACTTCGCCGGAATGGGCGTCCATGACGAACACGCGGTCCCCGGTCGTCACCGGCGCAGTGATCTGCATTTTTTGTTTATGCGACACGGTCACCGGCATCACCGAAACTGGGCCACTCACGGACTGCACCCAGTAACAGTACGAGTCCGCGCTCGGCAGAGTCACCGTCAGCGGCGCAGGCGCAGCCTCGGCGGCAGCCGGCAGCACAAGCAGCAAAAACACAAGCAGCGGTTTAATCATCAAGAAGCGGCCTCGGCAGCGCCGTATTCGGCGTGGCAATGGGCGATGGCGGCAGGCAAAAATTGAATCAAATCTGTGGCAATCAGGCCCGCCGGACCGCCTTGAGCGGCAGCGGCCAGGTCGCCGGCCAGCCCATGCAGGTACGCGCCCGCCGCCGCCGCTTCCCAGGGCGCGATCTCGGAGCCGAGCAGCGCCGCCAGCAGGCCGGTCAAAACATCTCCCGACCCGCCGGTCGCCATGCCTGGATTTGACGTCGTGTTAATCGCCAGCCGACCGTCAGGCGACGCAATCAACGTCCGTGCGCCTTTGAGCAGTACCGGGCAGCCGTAATTCTGCGCCGCCTGCTCGACTGCCGCGCGGCGGTCACCCTGCACAGTCTTCGTGTCGGTCCCCAGCAGCCGGCCCATTTCGCCGGGATGCGGCGTCAGCACCGTTGCCGCCGTGCGCGACTTGACGACTGACGTACCGTGGTCCGGCTCTTGGGCAAGTGCGTTCAGCGCGTCGGCGTCTATGACCAGCGGCACCGGGCAGCGGGACACGAATGCCCGGACAAACGCCCGCAGGTTGTCGTTTTCGGCACCGCCCAGGCCCGGCCCAATCGCCGCCGCCGTTCCTTTTACGGCAAGTTTCAGCGCTTCTGCTACGGCGCCGGTGTCAAACATACCCGCCGAAGTTTCCGAAAGCCCCTGCGTCATCACGACTGGGCTGACCCGCGCCATTAGCGCGTTCTGAATGCCTCTGGGAACGGCAAGCGTGACCAAACCCGCCCCGGTCCGCGCCGCCGCTTCCGCGCTGAGGTTCGGCGCTCCGGCAAAGCCCGCCGAGCCGGCAAAGACCGTCACATGGCCGAACTTGCCTTTGTTGCTGTCGCGCCCGTTGACCCGCGCCGGCAGCCAGGAGGCAATGTCGGACGCTTCCGTTGCCATCACCTGCACGTCGCCTGCCGCCATAACTTCGCGCGGCATTCCAATGTCGGCGACAATCATCTCGCCGACATATTCCGCGCCGGGGTAAACCATCAGCCCAATCTTCGGCAGCGCAAACGTCACCGTGAGCGTGGCCTTGACGCACGCTCCGCCGACTTCGCCGGTGTCGGCATTGAGGCCCGAAGGCACATCTACCGAGACTATTGGGCAGCCTTCGTCGTTCATGGCACTGATTGTCCCGGCGAGTTCTCCTTCCGCGCCGCCTTTGATGCCCGTGCCGAGCAGCGCGTCGACAATCAAATCAATGCCCCGGTACAGGTCCGGGAACAAGCGCATCTCCAGGCCAAACGCTTGTGCCATCTTGTAATTCACGGCGGCGTCCCCCGTATACTCCGACGGGTCTGCCGCCAGATGCACGGAGACAGCCGCTCCAAACCGCGTTGCCAAATGGCGGGCAATGGCGAGGCCATCGCCGCCGTTGCTGCCTTTGCCGCAGACTACGGCAATGCGCTTGCCGCGGAGCGGCCCATAGCGCCCCGCAATGACCTCCACGACGCGCAGGGCGGCGTTTTCCATCAGCACAATGCTGGGAACGCCGTAGTCTTCGGTCGTGCGCCGATCCATTTCGCGCATCTGTGCGGCAGTGGTGAGTTTGAGCATGGGTTTCTACGCTCCAATCGGCTTCTTCGCTTTCAGCTTTTCTTCGGAGCGCCGCGCTTCCGCGCGTTCGGCAAGATACGCCTTCGCGTCAAAGCTGGGAAACTTGCTGCCGAGGGCGAGCGCAATGTCGTCAGGCAGCGAAAGCGCAGTGATCTCGCTTAAAAAGTCCGGCTCCGTGCTGAGAACGGCGGACAAATACAAGAATCCGCTGTCAAACAGCATTTTGGCGTTTTGGGGAGCGTTCGGCGTCTGCGCCCGCAGGCTGACGCCCTGCCGGAATGCATAGAAGCACAGTGTTTTGTAGCGATTAAGTGAATTCATGCGGCCCCCTGCTTCGTGTGTCCGGCTTAGTATACCCACAGTTACAGGATTGCCGATGAAAGGGCCAAAAAAGTAGGAGCGCAAAGAGGGAGGGCAGGCACAAGGACCTGCCCCTACAAGCGTGTATGACAAGCCGTGGCTTACAGCCGGGCATCCAGCTCAAGTTCAGCGGTGCGCCCCACGCGGCGGGCGCGTTTGTTGCGGTACATTTGGTGGTCGGCCATTTCCACTAAATCCGCTTCGGACTGAGAGTCCTGCGGATACAGCGCCAGCCCAATGCTCGCTCCCGCCGACGCCGCCGAAAACTGCGAATGCGCGGAAAGCTCGGCTTCAATGCCGCGCTGCAAGCGGGCCATGACCGCTTCGGCCTGCGGACGGTCCAGCCCTTCCAGCGCCAGCAGAAACTCGTCGCCGGAGCGCCGCCCGACAATGTCGCCTTTGCGGGCATGAGAGCGGCAGGCTTCCCCAATCAGCCGCAGCAGCTCGTCGCCCGCCGCATGGCCGAAGCGGTCGTTGACACGCTTGAGGCCGTCCACGTCCAAAAACAGCAGCGCAAACGGCTTGCGGGCTTGAACGTGACGGTGCAGATAATTGTTTGTCTTGCGCCATGAAGCCAGGCCCGTGAGCGTGTCTGAAGCGGCATCGCGCGACGATTCCAAGTTCTCAAAATAATTGTTGCCGCTCATCAGCAGCGCTTCGTAGATCAGCACCGTCAGCGGCAGGGTCGCCCAGCCCCACTGCACCCAAAACAGCAGCA
>CAXTRL010000006.1:5303-26397 GCA_964246575.1 uncultured Armatimonadales bacterium | reverse complement strand
CCGTGCCGGACGGGAAGTTGCCGTTCCCGTTCGATGTGAAGAGCGTGGCGGCGCGGACGCCGAGCGCGGCCCCGCTGCCGGGGGCAAACTCATCGTCCTGATTGGTAAACCAGATGTCGGCCCGGCTCCTTTGGGTGCCGCTGGCCTGTGCCCACCTGTGGTTCCAGGACGCATAAATGGCAGGGTAATCCACATACAACGGGCTGGCGCTTGGGGCAATCTGTCCGGCGGGGAACTCTGCGTCTACCGAAGCGAGGTAGCAGGACCGGAGCGCGTAGCCGGTCGCGTCCGCTTGCGCCGCCAGCGTCATCTCCATGTGGGCGCTACTGGGCGTGTCCACAACGACTTCGCCCGACAACGAAGCACCGCTGTCCGGCGCATAGCCGTTTAGCGAAACGTCCGGGTCGGTCTGGAACTGTCCAGGGCGGTACTGCGGGCCAAGTGTGACCTGGCCCTGCGTGCTAAAGCGCATCAGCGCCGGGCGGCAGTCCCACTGCCGGTTTTGGCCTGTTACCGCCATGCTGCCTTCCGCAAGGCCGTCATCCGTGTACGTCAGGACCGCATCGCCGCTGCCGAGTGTCACGACAATCTGGTTCGGCGGGGCGCTGCTGCCGTCAAGCGAGGCCGGCAGTCCGGCTTCCCAGGAAGCATCCGTCATCGGCAGGACGCTGACGGAGAAATACTGCTGCCTTGATTTGAGGTAGCTTTCGCACTCGCCGAGCGCGTCGGCAGTAGCGACGTCGTTCCACGAAGCGTCATCATCCAGGCTGACTTGAAGGCGGATGCACTTGGCGGGTTCGAGTGCCAGCCGCAGGCCCGGTTCTCCTGCCGCGCGTCCGCGCGAGAACTCGATGTAGAAGTTGACAGCCGGCAGGGCTGGCGGCGTCCCGGTCGCAGTGGCCCCGGCGATGTAGAAGTCAGCGAGAAAGCCTTCGTCGAGAACGCGCGGGTGCGCTAGCTGAACATTGAACGCGCCGGCGCTACTGGCGTGACGAAGAAACTTGTATCCGGATTCAGTGCCGAAGCTGAACGCAGACCCACCTGCCCCTTGCCACTGATTTGGGTCCGCATCGAACGGCACCGGCTTGATCTGCTGCATCAGATACGTGCCGGTGGGATCGCGGTCGAAACTGACATAAGAAGACGTCGGGTCGCCAAGAAGACCAGGGAGATCAAATGTCAGCGACGCCGGAGGCGAGAAGACGTGCCCAAAAGCATCCCGGTCATTGTCATACACCCGCAGAAAAGCGCGTGGGTTGATGTTGGTCATGCTTAGTACCCCGCCACTTACGATTTACCTGCCGCCATTTCTTATCTGCCGCCATTTGCAGCATACGGGCTGACGCCGTTCGTGCCGCCGTTGGACATGATGGAGCGCCCGTTGTAGGTGCTTGAGCGCTCCACGTTGTTGTTCAGCTTTTTCAGCTCGGCGAGGATTGCCGGGCCGGTGTCGCCGCCCATGGCCGCCGCGGCGTGTCCGGCGGTAGCCGCAAGGAACGCTCCTGCCTGCCCGCCGGCCATCGCCGGATGGTTCTCGCCGTCTGCGATCACGCTGGTGCTTGGCTTGCCAAAGCTGCCGTTGATGAATGGGTTGCTGTTGAACGCCGCCGACTGGCCTGGCGTAAGGGCGATGCCGGTCAGCCGTCCGCGTCCGGGGCTTCCTGCAATCATCTCGGGCAGCATTTCCTCAAAGCCCATGCGCCGCCGCTCTTCTAGGTCGGCAATCTTGTCCTTGTACTGCTCGACAGCCTCCGCGTTTTTTTCGTAAGCCGGAGAATCTTGCGGCGTTCTGGCAAGCGCCGCTTCTGCCCGGCCCATGTCGGTTTTCAGCACACCTTCATATTCGCGGCCTGCCGTGAACGGCGAGTTGTTTGGATCGCCGTCCTGGAACGGGTTTTTCATGGCTCGCTCAAAACGACCTTCCGACCGCATCTCGCTGACGCGCGTTGCTTGGTCGCCGAACTGGTACGAAGCGTCCTGGTCTTCCTGAAGCCGCGCCGCCGCCTGCGCCCGCTCTGCGCCGAACCGCGCCCGCTGAGATGATCCCAGCGGCGAACCCGCTTCTGCGCCTGCATACAGGTTGACCTCTGACTGGTCCTCCGTGAAGATCTCCGGCGTGAAGGCTTTCGCTCCAAGAACGCTCTGGCTGCGAGAAAGAAGCGCACGGCCTGCGCTCTGTTCGCTGCCCAAAATGCCGCCCTCGGCATCATAAGCGGCGACGCGGGCACGCTCTGGTGCGACCGCAATGTCATTCTCAATGCTCTGCCGCTGGCTTGAAATCTGAATGCGCTCGGCGACCGGGATCGTCTGTTTCAGTCGGTCGTCAATGATACTGACTTGGTTCTGCTCGTTGCCGACCTGGGCAATGTCTGCGTGGTATACGTCCGTCGGCGAGCCGTAAGCCTGGGCGATGCCAATTTGTCCTTGCCCCTGCACGTCCCGAATACCTGCCTGGCCCATCGCTTCTTGAAAAACATTTCGCCCAGCCGTGTACTGCATCTGGTCGGCGCTTTGCTCGATTCCTGCACGCTCCGTAGCTGACAATAGGCTGGTCGAGCTTTGCGCGAAGTTTTGCAGGTAGCTGGCCTGGCGGTCGTAATCGCCTTGAAGCGAATCCGCCGAACGGCCCGACAAAGCGCCGCGCGTTATGGACAGGCTGAAGCCTGCTTCTTCTTCGCCGTACACGTCCTGCTGAAAACTGCGGCGCTCGTCAAGGACAGTTGCCCGAAGCTGGTTGCGCTCCGTAGGATTAAGCGGGCCGGGGTTGTCGGCGTAACCCGTCAGAAAGTCTTCCTGGCTTTGGTAGATGCCAGCGCGGGAAAGGGCCGATTGCCCAGAGTAGGCGGATTGACTGACCGAGAGAGAAAACCCGGAACCGCGCTCGGCAATGGGCGCGAGGTAATCTTCGCGTGTCATCGCTGCGTCTTTGTTCTGCAAATCCAGCAGGCTTTTGGACTGGTCGGCAATTTGCGCGTTCAAAAGCGGGTCAAGCGCCTTGTGGTCAACGGTAGGATCGGCAAGCTGGCTGCGCAGGGCGATGATCGCTTTATTGATGTCGCCTTCCTGCGCCTGATAGGAGACTCGAACCGGAGCGCTTCCTGCCGCGATGTCCGCCGCCGAGCCGCCCCGCAGCCCTATCCCGGCCCTTGCCGCTTCCGCTTCGCCGCCAAGCGCCTGGTTCACGCCTTCATCTTCGCGGATCTGCCCGAACTGTTGGAACAGCGCGGCGCGGGCTTTTGCGGTCGGGTCGCCGGGGTTGTTTTCCTCTAAGTTCTGCGACTGCCGGTACGCTTGAACGCCTACGCCCAAACGGGCTGCGAGAGGAGCCGAGTTGCCACCCAGAAGCGGCAGCACATCGGCGGCAATCCCGAGCGGATTCTCCGCCGCCCGCAGCCTTTGCTGCGCGGCCTGATACGCCGGATTGTCGGCGAGGACGGATCGCTGGGCGGCGAGGTCGTCTTGCTGCAAGCCTTCGGCGTCGCCTTCAATCGCGGCCTTGTAGCCAAGCGCTTGGTACCCTCCCTGCGTCAGCCGACCGTTTTGCCCCATTTGGGCGGCGAGGCCGAATACAAGAGGGTCTTTAAGCTGGCGAGCGACACTGGCATAGTTTGCCGGGGCGTATTCCCCCAGCGCGTTCGTCATCGCGCCCGCGCCGGCAATGGCGTTTGCGCCAAGCGGCGCAACGCTTCCGGCGGTGCCAAGCACTTGCTGAAGCTCTTTCAGAGGTGCACCGGTGGCTTCGGCCTGCGAGCTGAAGTCGCGCAGTTTAGAGGTGGCTTCGCCAAGCGCCGCGGTGAACTCGTCGCCGATCTGCCGGGAGGCTTGCGCCCGCTCTTCGTTTGCGCCGATGACGCCCTGCGCGGCGGTTCCAATGCCGCCGCCGACAAGCGACCCTGCCCAAGAGCCGAGGCCGGGAATGACCGAGCCGGCCACAGTGCCGGCAAGGGTTCCAATGCCTGGTAAAAGCCCGGCGGCTGCTGTTTCTTTTTCTTCCGGGGTCAGGTAGTTGCCGCTGTTGTTCGCCGCGTAGTTATGGACGCCGCCTTCAGCAATTGCGCTCACCGCGTAGCCGTACTGAAGCGGACCGAAGGGCGACTTGATGTCTTCCTTGAACCGGTCCAGCGCCCCGCCAAGTCCGCGCCGCGCCTCCTCTTTCGGCGGTGCAAGGCCAGCTTCGATGAGGCTTTTGTTTAAGTCGCTCTGATAATCTTCTTTGCCGACCTTGCCGAAGTCGCCGCGCAGGGTGTAAGCGTCTTTCAGTGCGTCTTCCACGTCCTGCCGGCGGCCAGACGCAGCCCGGTAAGCACCGGACAGCCCCGGGTCGTCCGGCTCTGGTCCAACGCCCGCCTCGTGAGCCAGGCGCCGAAGATCACTGCCGTATTCCTTCGTCTTTCCGATGTCGAGAAACCTACCCTGCGAAGCGTAAAGGTCGTTCAGGTCGCGTGTAACGCCTGAGAACTTAGACTTGGCCTCTTCAAACGGTGTCGGCTTCTCGAGCGGCGGGGCGAGTCCGACACTTCCAAGCGCCTCCTGGGCGTCACTGGCAAAAACGGGGGTGCCGATGAGGCCAAAGTCGCCGCGAGACGTGTACTGCTCCCGAAGGTCTTGAAGAACGTCCGCTTTAGTGTTTGCGGCTTCCTCAAACGAGTCAAACTCCCCGCGCTGTTTAGGGGTTAGCGCAGAGGAACTGACTGCGCCTCGGCCCCCGGAAATGCCTGCCGCCGGATTATTTGCCACCGGATTGATAAAGGCAGGCTGAAGACCGAGAGACTTCTGCCGGGCAAGCTCCGCCGAGGCCGCGCTTTGGCCCGGCAGCACGTCAAGGTCGGAAGAAAAAGTTTCCGAGGCCGACAGCGTAGACGGCGGATTAGGGGCTGGCGCATCGTCAAACAGCTGCGCGGCGGCCCTTGCGTTCGCCGCTTCCGCGTTCCAGCTGCCCTCGCCTGCCCCTCCGCTTCCGCGAGACGCCCGCGCTCGCGCCGTTTCTGTCTGGACCCGTGCCCGCTCCGCTTTTTGCCGGGCTTCTTCCGCCCGCGCCGCCGCGATTTCTTCGGGCACCACCTGACCGCCTGCGCTCGGCAGGACGCCCAGCCGGTCTTCCACGGACGCGCGGGCCGACGCAAACAGCTCTTCCGGATGCGGCGGGGCGTCGCCGAACAAAGTTTCCTGGTCCGGGCTGCCGAGCGCCTGAGCCGCCCCGGCGTAAGAGGAAAGCACCTGCCCGATGCGCTTGCCGCTCCGCTTGTTTGCATCCATGAACGAGGCGATGTCCTGCGTCACCTTCGGCAGATCATCGCCAAACAAGCTGCTGGTCGCCAGGTGATTGGCAAGCGGCGTTCCTTCTTCTCGGAGGCGAGACAGCAGGCTTGCCGCGTCCGAGACGTTGCCTGAGATGTCCAAAGGGTGCAGGTCGCCAGAAGCGGAACCCTGCCGCAGCGCAGCCATATCGCCGGCTGCAGACAGCATCCCTGACCCGATGTTACGGGTATTGCCGTCAGTGCTTTCCAGCATTCGGGAAAGGCCCGAGTTGTCCGGGTAGGCTGCTGCGAGAAGCGCATTCTGCGCCTGCCGAACGCCGCCCGCACTGACACTGCCGTCTGCCTGCAAAAACGAGCCGCGCTCCGAAGAAGGCAAAAGCTGGGCGAACGCGCTGAGGAAGTCCCGGTTCTGTCCGGGGTTCAGCCCCGCCCCGTCGCTGCCCTGGTAAAGCGGAAGCGCATCTGAGGCGAGCAGCAGTCCGGCGTCGCGCTGGGCGCGCTCGGTGTCCGACAGAACCCCGACACTGCTCATGTTCGCCTGAGCCGCAAAACTCGCCCGCTGGCCGGCGTCCATCTCCGTTTGCCGCATTCGCACCAGCACCGGGTTTTCCATCTGGCCGACGGTGACAGGGTCAAGCCCGAACTGGGAAGCATTCTGGACAAGGTGCGACTGATACCCCGCCGCCGACGGCAAGCCCTGACTGTACGCGGACAGAATGCCGAGCGTGCGCCCGTTACCGCTTTCCACCATCATGTCCGGGCCGATGATCGGAGCGCCTTCCCCGGCGGAAGCGTTTGCGCCGAGGCGCTCCGGGTTCAGGTTTGCGGCGATGTCTGCGATCTGTCCCGCGCTTGACGCCCTCTCGCGGTCCCGTCCCTGCAGAGACTGATCATAGGCCGCGTTCGGCATCATATCCAGGCCGTGCGAGGTGATGAGATGCGCCGCCGGCACTGCCGCATACTGGAAATCTACCGCTTCATTCGACGGCGTGTAGGCCGTGCCGGTCGCACCGGATACTGGCACTGGTGAAATGGCGGCAATGCGCTGGGCGATCATTTGCGCCGCGCCGTCGGCGTTGATGCCGGCTACTGGCCCCAGGATGTCGCTTTGGTCGGGCATGGGTTTTTCTGTAACGGATCTTTTGTGAAAGGATCAGGCGCAAATGGCGTAAGCCACTGTAAAAGAAGGCACGCCAGGTAAGTATCGCGCGAAAGAGGAGCCGTGAGTATCAAGCACAGGTTGCCGCTGCGGGTCGCCTGCACCCACAGCAAAAAAGCAGGGTCGGCATCCTGCGGAAGTGTCCCCCGTCCGGCGCAGTAAGCGTCGTACAGGGCTAAGTAGGGAGCCGCATTTGCTCGATTTCTGCGCTGGTCGGCACTTGTCCGCGTTCCAAACGAAGGCGGAGCGCAAGCAGCACCCCGCCGGGCACGCTTCCCATGTTTTCGGCATTAATTGGCAGCATATCGCCGGTTTCCGTGACGCGGTTCCAGCTTTTGACAAGCAGCAGTGCCGTGATCTTGGCGCGGGCCATGTCCAGGGCTTCCACGTCCCCGACGCCATGCTCGTTCGTCAGACGCAGGGCGTTCATAGAGCGTCCTATCTCAATGACGGTCTCGGCAAGGTACGGAGCGCAGTCGAACTCCCAGACTTTAAGCGCTTCAGGCTTAAACTTCTTTGCCTGTTCATCCGAAACATAAATGAAGCTGCTTTTATAAGCAATCGTACTGACAGTAATTTTTTCCATATCTCTCCCGGCAAACTATATATCTTCCCAGCAAAAAAGACCCTCGCCTTTCGGCTGGGTCTCTTTTATGATCTTCATAGAAAGCAGTTTATCGCTTACACTTCATCAATCATACATCATCTCATCAATCATATATCATCGCAGTGGAACAAAGAAGCGGAAATCGTCTGCGTGAATGGCCCGAAGATCGTCTCCCAAATCCCCTGCATTCAGGCACAAATCCCCTTCAGTGTAATGCGAAGTGTACTGAGGCGAACCCATGATGGATTGTCTCAACGCTGCGGCTTGCCTCGTTTGCGCGTCTGCATCATCATTGTATCTTTTCATACTCGCCGTAATTGTCTTTGCTGTGTTCACTGCGTCTTGGAAACCAGGCGATCCCTCTAAGCTGCGAGCGCTTTCCATGACCGACTCAAAGTCCGATGATGCTTTACCGGATTTCTGCATGTCATCCTGAGCGCGGTGCATCATTCTGTTGTATGAATTAACGCTATCGCCGAGTGACCCTGTGTCTACATTCGAAGATGACTGGCCGCGTGAAGTGCCCCGCAGGTGGTTAATCTCCCTCGTCAAGTAAAGCACTTGTTGCCTGAGATCAGCAATGAGAGCGTCCTTTTTCCGAAGCTGCTGTTTTATCGAAATTGGTTTCGAGGCACTAGACGGAGATGAAGCGAGCAGCAAAATAGATGCGGTCAAGCAAAAAAGAAGCGTCGGACTTGAGAGAGTCATAGGTTTCATGCTTCAATATACAACAGGCTATTCGTACCTGTCAACAAAAGGGCACTAGACTAGTGGCGGAAGGGGCTTTTTTACTTTCCTTTACGCATACGAAGTTGAAAACAACCACCCGCCCGTCAGCGTGTTGGTTCCAAACACGCTGTAAAGCTGGCCGCGAGCGATGAAGTCCGTCGGCACGAGATTTTCCGTAGAACCATCCCGTGACACGTTGGTGTTGATTGTGAGCTTCTTGCTGCCGTCGCCGGTGGGCAGCTTCAGCACCAGCGGGTACTGGCCGCGAATCCCTGGTAGCGGAACGGCGGGGTTGGCAAGCTGCTCTAAAGTCAGTGCCCCCCGGAGCGTTCCCGGCTGGCAGCCCGCCGCAAGGCGAAATGCAGGGTTGACGACTCCGGGAATGACCGAAAGCTGGTTGTCGAGCGTGTACGAGTAGGACCGAATTTTGTCATACGAAACCGATCCGTTCCCAAAAGAGGAGTTGTCAAAAGACGAAACACCAAGACCGTTCAGCCCGATGCCTGCCGGGGAGGCAAGCGCAGTTGCAGCATAGACATTGTCCGGGTCCATGACCATGGCTGACAAACGGACAAGGTTAACCGCTTGCTGGCCGGCGGTGCCAAAGGATCCGGCAATGGTCACGCGCGAAAACCACACGCCGGTCATCATCTGGGGGGCTGCGCCGCTGCTGGGGATAAGCATGACGATAAACGGTGCAAGCTGCTGGTTGGTGCGCGGCCCGAACGCGGCGGCGAGAAACGTGTCGAACCCGCGGTCTGGCATCAGGTAGGCGGCAAAAGAGAGGCTTGCCATGCGGATGCCGGGGACTTCAACATGGCTTAGTTCGCTTGCGTCGATCACGTCAGGCCGCCCAATGTTGTCGGTGTCTGAGACCTGAGCGGATGCGCCGGGAAAGGCCCAGACGATTGACCCGCCGTCCTGCGCGATCAAGATTGTGCCGTCAAACGCTTTGGGGCTATTTGAGTAGGGAAATACTGTGCCAGCCATAGGAACACTCCTTAGAAAAACAAAAAGGCGAAAAAGCGCGTTCAAGTACCGATTTAAGTGCCGAGCGCATTAGGACGGTTTTGGAAATAGCCGATGGACGCCGAGTGCATAAAAATCCACCCGCGCGTGTAGGTCACTTTGTCTTCTTCGCGCTGCGGGAAGTTCAGGCTTCGAGACCCTGAATAGAAGCAGTCTTGAAAGTGCATCCCGGCAGGAAGCAGGTTCTGTCCACTGCTGGTCTGAGGCAGAATGACCGGGCGGCTTGTCAGCAGATCACGCAGTGTGTCTGAGACAATCTGGCCAAGCAAGGAGAAATCTTCCGGGCTGTTGTCTCCAGCGGACGGGGTTTTAAGCTGCACCTGGGTCCGAAGCGTCGCCAGAAAATAGCCCTCCGTGCCGGCCCGGAAATTGTCTTCGCCGCTGTCAAGAATGCAAAGCGTCGCCTGGCTGACCGGAGACAAGTCGCCTGTGACGACGCTGCTGTCGCCGAACTGGGGGATCGAGGCAGACGGCAGGCCAGCGGAAGTCATCTGGGCAGAGATGTCGGCGTTGATCGCCGGCACGCCCACAGCCAGGATGATTTGCCGGAGCGCGAGCGTCAGCACCTGGCGAAATGGATAAACAGTCGGCGCAGGCATAAGGAGTTGTCCTAAGCGTCAGCTTGTTAAAGTTCTTGGCGTCAGCTTGTTAAAGTTCTTGGCGTCAGTTTGTTAAAGTTCTTGGCGTCAGTTTGTTAAAGTTCTTGGCGTCAGTTTGTTTCGGTCGTGATTGTGATGCCGGCGAGGTCGCCGCCCGTCGCTGCCGCAAGGTAGGCGCGGAGCGTTTGCATCATCTGGTCAATCATGTCGTCCGTCAGTGCCACAAGAACGCGGGCCGGCATCCGCGTGGTGCCGCCTTGCAAAAAGCTGGCGTAAGGGACTGCGGCGGTGTCGACTCCGACTTGCACGCTATCCGGTGTGAGGGAAACAGTCTCGCCGACAGCGTCTGCAAGCGCCCCGGTACGAACAAGCGGCTGATTCGGCCCGTATCCACGGCGGAACCTGTCTAGCACAGTCGAAGAGGCAAGCGGCGACCACTCGGACCCGTAGGTACCGCCCTGAGACGCGAAGCCCGCTTTTTCTCCTTCGGCAAGAGTGCGCCCGAAATCCTCAAGCACCGGCTCAAAATCTTGCAGCGCCACCAGTAGCGGGGCAAGGTCTTCATCCGGGATGATGTTCGGGTCGACCGAAATGACAAAAATGCTTGTCTGCACTAAACCGCTTCCGGGATGCCTTCGGTCTCTTTTGTAACCTCACTCTGTTTTGGCAAAGAGGCCGCGCCTTCAACTTCCGGGGAAGCCTCGGCAGGAGGCAATAAGCCGGAGCCGGTGGTATCAGGAAGGTCTTTGGTATCAGGAAGGTCTTTATCTGCTTCGTCTTTAGGTGCCTCCTGTTTCGCCTCGCTCTCTTTCGGCGGGAACAGGTCTTTGGCTGTTTCTTGCCGCTCAGCTTCATAAGATTGCTGGTCCGCTTCGTGCTGCTCTTGGCTTTTGGCAAAGCCGCACCGAGCGCAGGCGCAATCAGCGTTCACGTCATTTTCATTGTGGTAGCCGCAGTTCAGACAGACGTTCATGCAAGTTCCTTTCAGTCAAATGATTTCGGCCAAGGGGTTATTTCGGTCAAAGAGTGATTTTAATCAAAGAGTGGACGGGACAGGAGAATAACTTTTGCGCTTCTCGGTTACGGCGGCACCCGGCGCATCTGGCGTCCCCGTCGCCGCATCCTCAGCCCGCTGCTCGGCATCGGTGGCATCGGTGGCGCTATCAGGTGCCGGCTTTTTGTAGACGAAGAACTCAAGCTTCATGGCAGTCGCCCCGATGACGTCGTCGCCGGGCCGCACCGCAATCATCGTATACGCGAGACCTTCCCACAAAACCACGCTGCCGAGCGCCGGCCAGACGGGGAAGTCGGTGGGCGCGGTGCAGAACACGCGCAGGTCCGCGTCGGCGGCGTTCAGCGTCCCTTCCGGCAGGTACTCCCGCTCGCGCGGCTCTAAGCTACGCGTCGTCATCGCGTAGCTGTTGCCGGCGACGACAATCTGGCCGCCGTACTGCGCCCGCGTCTTTGCCATTAGGCTCTGAATGAAAGCCGCGCTCGGCATGACTATCCCTCACTCGGCATGGGTGATTATTCCTCGCCTAGGTACTCGCCGGGCACGCAGTCCTCCAGCAGAGAACCATCTAATAACGGCGCGTCGAAGTCCGGCCCACTGATCGTGAATGCTCCATCGTAGAACCAGCCCTCCGGCACATACAGCCGCATGATGCCCCCCAGCGAATACTCCCGCTTTGCCCTTGCCCGCGCGACGCCTGCCGCGCCGAACATGGAGAAAGCCGGCCGCCGCCGCGGCGGAGCGAGGCTTTGCACGAGCTTCACCAGGTAGCCGACCGCACGCTCAATCTCCGCCGCCCAGCCTTCGCGCTCCGCGACGCTTGGAACGGTGAAGGTGTACTCGAACTCCGGCGTCTTCAGCTTCGCCAGTCCGTTGTTTGCCCGCAGGATCGCCGGGGACAGCAGCACGGTCGCCGCCTGCAGGCCGGTGGCGATGTCGTAGTACGTTTGGTCGGTGCGGCTCAGGGCGGTGTAGTCCGGCAGGTCCGGGAGCTGCGCCCGTAGCAGCAGCGCGGCCTGGTCCACTTCTTGTTCCAGGTCTAAAGCGCCGAGGTCGTCTACGAGGGATGCGAGCCGCCGCCGTGCGATTTCAACGCCTTCGGCGGTGGCGAGAGTATAAATCGCGGCAGGTGTAGTAGACATCGTGGGTCTCTTCGGTTAAGTCTGCATCGAATTAAGCCGTCGTCTTCGCTGCGGCTTTTTCCTGGTCCTGAGCGGCATCGGCGGCCGCTTTGGAGGCGTTTTTGCCAGCGGGAGCCGGCGCATCGGTCTTGTTGTCAAGAACGGTCTTTGGCGTGATGTTGTCGGTCGCGCCGGTTACCATCTGGGCTTGAACGCCCTGCTCGCGCGGGTCTTCGGAAAGGGTCATCTCATCCTCCAGAGTCGGGGCCGGCAAAGACGCGCCTGCTTCCTTGACCTTGATTTCGTCGTCTTTGGCCTTCAATTGATCATCTTTGGCTTTCAGTTCGTCCAGCAGCGGATCGGTGACGTGATCTACCAGCGCGTCCAGCTGCGACAGGGTCAACTTCTGGGCGGCGACAATGACCGGATGCTCCGGTCCCATGGCTTCAATGTCTTCCGGGGAAAGCCGCCCGGAGTTGATCGCCAGGATTTCGCCGGGAGCTGACAGGGTGCTCTGGCCACCAAAAACAGGTAGGTCGTCTACATGGCGCAGGGTGTCGAGCTCCTCCGGGGTCGCGGCAATTCGTCCGCCGATGCGAACGATCTTGCCATTGGCGAGTTGCTGCTTATGATGCTCGTAGGTTTCTTGGTCCACTGGGAAGGGTTCCTTTTTTGCGGGGAACGCCCGCTGTCTTCTCGCAGGAAAAGCGGAAAGGCAGCGGGCGTCTTCAGAATTAGCTTGTCTTCAGAGAGTTGGCGAGCCTTCAGAAGAGAGTTGGCAAGCCTTCAGAGAGTACGCGGGTCTTAGGACAGGGTGACCAGCTTGTTCAGGACGCCGGGCCGGGTGCAGACGCTGAGCGGATTGCTTTCCGTGTCGACATCCAGGCCGTCCTGCTTGGGATGCATATACTGGCGCACATAGCGTGGCAGACCGACCGTGTTCACGGTGTCGAAATACTCCGCCGGGGCAAATCGCGTGATGAAGAGGCCGGGAACGCCCACGGGGAACGCGTGGGCTTCGCTGTCGGCCATAAACGGTACACCGCCGACGACGCCGCGGTACTGCTCGAACACCAGGCCGCCGAACTCGAAGCCTTTGTAGCGCAGATCGGCGCTGAGGGGCGACGCCTGACCGTCGTGCTGGTAGTACTGGAACGCCGTCACGACCTTCGGGTGGGTGATGAACCGCCGCCAAAAGACCTGGCCGCAAAACACATGGATCTGCTGATACATCGCCGCGCCGAGCGTCGTTTCGATGTTGCCGGAGATCTGCTCGCACGCGCCAAGGATGTCGGCGTTCGGGTTGCCGAGGTCAAAATTCACCTGATTTTGAACGACGTTGAACTCGGTGAACAAGTTGTAGATGACCGAGACCCCGTCCGCATCCAGGATGATGCCTTGGAGCGCTCCCATCCGCAGGTGCTCCAACGTCGCGTCGTGGGCGCTGAACAGCCGGCCCGAACGGCGCACGAGCAGACTTTGCAGAGATTCCAGCCGGTTCCCACCGCCGAAGGGCCGAATGTTTTGCAGTTCGCTCGGTTTGATGACGTCTTGCAGTGGAAAGTGGGGGATGTTCAGAAAGCGGGCGGTCCGTTTCTGCTTCTGGTTTTGCAGAGGGGGCGCACCGCGCGGCGCGCTGGGAATGAGGTCCAGCGTGCCGTCCAGTTCTTCGATGGCGATGGCGGTCGTTGAAACGCCGTCCTCTTCGAAGATTTCCATTGCGCCGATGCGGCCCGGCACGAAGGGGAGCGCGTTGACGGCAGCGGTCAGCGTGACGCTGGAAAAAAGATCGTTTTCGGCGAGATTAGCAATCAGTTCATCGTCCATTGGGGCGAATACTCCTAGACCGACGGCCCGCAGCCGTTGTCTGGCGACAGAAAGGGCCGGAACAACGTAGGTTGTTCCGGCCCTTCAAAGGGGGTGGGTGAAAAAGTTCAGCCGAGAAGCTCAGCCAAACCAGGAAATTAGATTGCGAAGCGGCTGCAAGCCTAGATTGTGAGACTAGATTGCGAGTAAGACTAGATAGCGAGGCGACAAATGATGCCGAGTGCAGCGAGCTGGAGCTTGGCGGCAGCGATCTGGGCCGCGGTGGCCGTTCCCCACACGAGGTCGCTGGCATTGACTTCGCTGTTTCGGGCAGTGATGACAGCCGGGCGGTCGCTGAGCGTGACATCTACGTTGCCATAGGAAATCCCAGCGGCGTTCTGGCTGCCGTCTGCCGCGCCGGGTGCCAGCGCAACGTACTTGCCGGTCGCGGCGACAATCCCCATTACGGTGCAGGCGGACACTTTGGTCGCGCCCTGAGCAAAGGTGACGGTCTCGCGGGACTGGCTCCCGTTGGCTTCGGAGACGATGTACTCGCCTCGGTGCTTGCCTTCAATGACATTCATCGAAAATGTTTCCTTTCATGGAAATCAAAGTTTTGCTTCTTTGGACAGAAGCTTCACGCGGGGGGATATTCAGCTGCCTCGCGGTTAGAATCACAAGATAGGATCACAACAGAGATCACACGAGGGGCGAGGCAGAATGAACGGGCTATCAGGTCAGCAGAATGAACCGATTAACGGGTCATCGGCTTGGCGCGGCGGTTTGCGTAGACGGTGTCAGGGTTGAGGTTTTTGGCGACCGCGTCGTCGGCCTTCGTGGTGCTGTCGACGTCTTGATCGTCTTCCTGCGTTTTCTCCAGCTTGGTTTGGCGCGGCGCTCCCGGTTTCAAGGGACCAGGTTTGGCGATTTTGTAAGCCGCTGTCATCGCATGAAGTGCAGACACCGACTCCTGGGCCTGAATTGTCGCCTGTGCGTCTTTGAGGCTCTGAGTATTCTGCCCGAACGCTGTGACGGCGGCGGCGCTTGCGTCGGCTTTCGCCGTTGTCAGTGCTGTCTTAGCGGCGGCCTCCTCCGCTTGCCGGAGGCTTTCCTTCTCTGCCGTCCACGTCTTTTGGTCGGCCACCAGCGTCTGCATCTTTTCCGGCGTGTCTATTCCGGCGGCCAGAGCCGCGCCGAGGACGGGATGAGCCGCCACCTTGGCGTCTACCTCGTCCTTAACATCACCGGCCAGCAGCGTCGCAAGTGTTTGCGGATCGTCGTCGGGGGCCGACATGGCCTTTCCGGCCATGGTGTGCAGGCCGAGTGCGGCCAGTGCGGTAGCGAAAATAGCTTTGCTCATGTTGGGGTCCTTTGCCTTGGAGGCGTTGTTGCCGTTTCCAGCAGCATTCTGATTGCCCGGTCGGGCGTTGGGGTGAAGTTTTCGGTCGGGAAGGGCGGCTTTCGGGTCTGCCTGGATTTTCGCCATGAGTTCGGAAAGGCGCATCGTGCCGTCGGTCAGCCCGAGATCTTCGGCTTTCGCACCGACATGGACGCGTCCATCCGAGAGGGTGCGGGCTTCTGCGATGGGCAGCTGCCGGCCTTTGGACACGGCGGAAACGAAGTTTGCGTTGCGGTCCTTGACCACGCGCTGAATGTCGGCTTTCTGCGCGGCCGTCAGGGGAGTTCCGTCGACGCCCGTTCCTTTCATCTCGCCGTCACCGATCACGACGACTTGCACGCCCGCGAGCTCTGCCGCCTTGCTGCTGTCTTCCATGACTGTGTAGCAGCCAATGGAGCCGACGACGGCGGCCGGACTGGCATAAAAGGCGGAAGCCCCGCAGGCTGCGTAATACGCAGCGGAAGCGCACAAATCGGGGGCATACGCATAGACCGGTTTGACGGCGGCGGCGTCCCGAATGCACTGGTACATTTCTTCGGTGCCGTCCACGCTGCCGCCGGGGCTGTCTATGAGGATGACGATGCACTGGGCAGCGGAATCAGCAGCGGCCGCGGCGAGGTCCTGGCAGAACTGGACGGTTCCGGTGCCGCCGAAAAGCGACTGAAAGCTGCTGATTTGCTTGGTGAGTGGTCCGGCCAGTGAAAGCATTGCGACGGAGCCGTGCATTTCGTAACCGGGAGCATCGCCGTCATCGTCGCTGCCTGGCTGGCCTATCCGCAGCGCTTGCGTTTCCCGGATATGAGCGTTCGTTTCCCGAATATGGGCAACCATGTCCACGGAACCAAGAGCGACCAGGATGCGCCGCGCGGCGCCGGCTTCGATGCCAAAAGCGGTGCCGTAAGGCAGCATCGCGGTTTTGAGAAGAGGTGTCATAAATTGGTTTCCGCTTGACGAATCTGGTCAAGGATTTCTTTTGGAACTGGCGGCAAGGGCAAGGCGGGCCATGTCGCACCACAGCGATCACAAGAACCCCCGCTACAAAAAGCAAGCCCTGGCTCGTTTGTGTGCCAATGTCCGGCATGACCGACAAGAAGACAGAAAGGACGCCAAAGCCATTGAAGCAGCGTCATTTGGCTGTTTTTTTCTTTGCATAGCCGGTCACGGTCTTGCTGACCCGCTCGTAACCGGCGGTGTGTTCGCGAATGGCCTGCACGGCTTTGTCCGCCGGTGACTTGCCTTCCGAGACGCCGATCTGCACGAGTTTGGCATGGAGCGGCTTGGGCAGCTTGATCGTGATGGATACTTCTTCCAGCTTTGCTTGAGATGGGGTCGCTGCGGGTTTAGATGTCACTGAGGAGCCTCGTTGCGGGATTTGGCCCCGCTGGGATCTTTAGCCCAGAAGACGTTGCCGCACACGGCGCATTCGAGCTTCTGGTCCTTGTGCGTCAGCGGATTGCGCTTGCCCGCCTTCTCGCAGTGTGGGCAGACCGGCGCCGCCGTGTCAAACTTGTGTACTGTTCCTTCTTGTTCCATGCTTGCTTCTCTCTCCTGAGCCGCGCTGCTTAAGCACTCTTCGACCAGGGCCAGATTCTTCAAGACCTCCGGGCAGCAATGGGCCACGCCAATCGCTCGTACCAGTGGACAACCTTCGGCGTGGATGAAGCGCCCCATTTCATCGTCCCAAGAAACGCTGCATCCGGCGATGCAGTTGGGCCTAGACTTCAGAGGGCTGTAGGGGCCAGACGCGAGATCAAAAAAGAGTGTCTCTGGAATGGCGCGAAGTCCGTCTGCCATCGCTTGAAGCATTTCTTCCCGCAAGTTGTTGTCTAAGTGGACCGTGGTCGTCGTTTTCGTGGTTTCGATCATCGGGAAGTCTTTCTCAGAACTTGGATTAGGGCTGCTGCACGGGCGGGATCTTCGTCGCGGCCGAGAACACCGGCGCGTACACCCGGGACACGTCAAAGAGGCCGGTTCCCGTGAGTGCCATTGCCGCTTCGGCGGGGTCCAGAAGTCCACGGTCTACCAGGGTCAGCGTGTTGTTGATGTCGAGCTGCCGCGCCTGCTGGTCGAGCAGGGCATCGGTGAGAACAATCGGCACCCGCTCCACGCGGGCGATCATGTCCACGCCCCGGGCCCGCAGGTCGAGGTTCGCGATCCACTCCACCGCGCGGTCCGGGTCCTGAGCTACGCCCGTCATCTTTGCCCCATACTGCTGTAGCTGCACGGTGGCATACGCCTGGGTACCGCCGTCGGTGATGCCGATGAGCGCCGGGGGATGGTCGAGGCTTTGAGCCACCCGAAGGCGGCGCTGAGTCAGAAGCTCGGCGAGGCCGCTTCCGGCAGACGGATTCAACGCGCTCGCTTCGCCGCCAGTCGCCATCACGATGAAGTCCGACGACATCAGGCTTTCGCAGACCGCCTTCATATTGAAGGCTTCCCGCTCCGCCCACTCGGTGGGTGTCAAATCCCCCCCGTCTTCACCGAGGCCTACGAGAACTTCCGGGTGGGCCGTGGCATAGGCGACCCACTGCTCGATGGGAAACTTGAACGCGAGCCGCGGCCAGGCCATCGCATGCAGCCAGTCCCTGAGTGACCGCTGCTCCGCTACGTCCGCGAGGCCCACTCCTAGGAACGTGCCGAGGCGCGGCGCACCGTAAGGATGCTCCCGGCTACCGTTCCAAGCCCCCAGGCGCACGGTCGTCAAATCCAGCGGCTGCCACCCGCCATCGCTGCCCAAGGGATTGCGCTGCTCGGCAATGCGGCCGTCGTTCGTGTCCCGAAAACGGACGGACAGCGCATCAAAGTCAATGATGTCCGACACGCCGTCGTCGCCGATGAGGCATTCAAACGCCGAAAGGCCGTCGGTCGATTGCTGCCGGGCCACAGTTTTTTGGAACCCTTCCAGGCCGCCGCCTTGCCCGCCGCCCGGCGCTCCCTCGGCGGCGCTGAGGCCGTCCAGCCGGTTCCAGAGACGTGAAAGGTACTGCGTTTCGCTTTCGTCTACCGTGCCTTTGCCGCTTTTGTAGTCCTTGACAGCCACCAGCTTCACGGCGCCGGGGCGAAACGTAAAGGACAAGTCGTTCGACAGGGCCATGCTGCCCATTTCGTGGGTCGTCAGCAGTACCCGCAGGAGGCGCAGCGGCATGGTTTCGGCAAAAGCCCGCACGGCCTCCGCTTTGCCGTTCGCCATCCGCTCCAGAAACAGGGCGGAGGCCGGGTCGAAGCCGCGCCGGGGAATAATGCCCAGCACGCCGTTGACAGACAGGCCGCCCACGCTGAAGCCGTCGAAGTAACCGGCGCGGGTCTGGCGTCGTCGTCCGATCAGGCCGCTGAGCGAGTTGCGTGAACGGGATTTAGCCATAAAAACGGTTACAAAAGGAAACGGTTACAAAAGGAAAGCTCAGCGGCGATTTAAGCCGAAGGCAGTGGGGCGAACAGCCGGCGTCTTCGTTTTATTGGTGGGTGCCATTCGTGTGTATGCAAGGGCAATTGCCCAGGCCATCACATAGTCATCATGGTAGCCGTCGGGAGCGCCGGTCTTGCCCCGGTCCAGCACGCGGTAAATCTGCATCTCGTCCAGAGCGGCGGGCGTTCGCACCGTGCAGAGATCGTCTCGCAACGCTTCTGCCAGCACGTCGATGGAGAGCGGCTTTGTCTGTGCGTTCGTCAGCCAGCCTGGCCGCTCGTCCGGGCCATCCAAAACACGCGGGCAGTTCTTCAGCTTCAGCGTGGCGAGCACGGCATGCCCGTGGTTGTTGCGTTCGACGGCAATTCCGGCTTTGTACGCCTCGCTCAGCGTAAGCAGGTAGCCGGCAAATACGTCCGGCTCCCAGTGGCCGTGCAGGCACGCGACTTCCTCCCAGGTCTGGGCGTCGATCAAGACGCCTGCGGAATAGTCCCCGGTCTCCAGTCCTTCCGCCACATCGGCGGCGAGAATGTATTTGCGGCCGGGTTCTGGAAGCTTGTAGAGCGTCAGCGACGGGATACTTTGAAGCACCGCCGGCCAGGCAGTCTTGGGAATGGAGACGCTCGGACGACTGGCTTGCTTTTCAATCCATTCCGCGTCGAACCGGCTGCGGCCCGAGGCGATGAACGCCTGCTGAGCGGTGGCCGGATATTCCTGCTTGACCATCTCGGGATCGGTGTATTCCCCGATCTGTGCCGCGTACCAGGCCGAAGTGCGACCCGGACGCGCCCACCACGGCAAAAAGATGGTCTGGAAGGTGTTGAGCTGCCCGACCGCACGGGTCCAAAGCCGGTGGAACAGATTGCCGAGACCGTTTGCAGTCGAGAGAATAATGAGCTGTCCACCGCCGTCAATTGTCGGCTTCAGCGCCGTGTAGATCTGACTTGCCCACATGAGGAAAGCCGCTTCGTCTAAGATGACCAGCGACGCCGTGAAGGAGCGGCCGGCTCCTTTTGTGGCAGGGAGGCTGCGGACCCGCGACCCGTTCGCCCAAACCAAAAACCGTGTGTTGTCTTTGCGGAGCGCCGGCAGAGCCTCTCGCAGCCAGTCTGGAAGCCGCTCGTAGAGGGTTTTGATACGCCGGATGAGTTCATCGGCTTCGTCCTGGCCTTTGGAGAAGCACAGAACGACTTTGCCGGACTGGAACAAACACAGCCAGAGGGCATACGAGCAGCACAGCCAGCTGATGCCGAGCTGCCGGGCTTTGAGGATGAGCACCAGGCGATGCTTGAGAAAGATCCAGAGCACCCTGACCTGCGCCGGCCAAAGGTGAAACGGCATTTCTCCCGTGCCGTCCCCTGCACCTTGAGCATCGTCAATGACGTTGTAGGTATGACAAAAGTAGGCTACATCGGCGGCACACTTGGCAAATTCAACTGCGTGGTCATCTGATTTCGCCATTCGGTCAGTTCTTTCGCGGCTTTTTCCAGCGCCGCGGCATTGACTTCAATCGGTTCGCCGCCCGGTCCGCTGACCTCCTGCTTGATAGCGTCGCCCCAGTCCTCCCGGCGGCGGCGTTTCAGGATCTCCAGTGCGGCTCTCCAGTCGAAGGCGTCGGAGACGGTAGTTTCTTGGATTGCGAGGCTGACGACGACCGGCTCCTCGACGACCGTACCATCGGAATGCGTTGTGCGCTTCATCTTGACCAGGCTGCGCTGCCCGGTGCGCTCGGTGGTAGATTTGTAGCCGAAGGCCGCTTTAGAGAGCATGGCCGCGCACTGGACTTCAAGGTCTGCCTCGGCACGGCCAACAGCCAGGAAAAACTGGAAAAACTCCGCGCCGGTTTTGGCGTCAGCGGTCAGTTTTTCCCCGCGCTTCAGCCAGTCCATCAGGCAGTCGTAAGAAATGTTGGCGGATTCCGCTGCGGCTTTGCGCGTGCTGCCGGCCCGGAGCCGCTTGCAAATCATCTCGCCTTTTTCCGAGTTAAACTTCGTTGGACGTGCCATGAATGTTCTTCTTCGCCTGGCGAGTGGATTTTGGAAGGCTTGCAGCACCGGGTTTGGGAACGCTCGTGATGCTGCGCTCGGTCACTTCCGTTTTCTTCGGCATCCAGCCTATGTCCACGAGCCTCTGGTAAACGTGCTCTTGCTCGTCCGCGTCGTCGCACAGAACAAGGACTCCCAAACGAGTCGGCTCTTCGGGCTCGGCCTGAGCCTTGTCTTCTTTGTCTGCCTTCGGCAGCAGATCTTGAATAAGATCGTCTAATTCGTCTCCGGTAAACCCCGTTCCAACAAGACCCGCTTCCGTCGTATTCGCGAGATGCGCGAGGAGGTCCGCGAGCGCCTGCGTATCATAGGAGGCATCATCGGACGTTTTGTTGTCGGCCAGCAGGATGCGGAGAGCGCGTTCATCGTCCACATCCACCCACAAAACTGGCACTTCCGGCATCTTGGCATCTCGTGCGGCCAGGAACCGATGATTTCCGACTAGGATATGGTGTGTGGAGCGCTGAACGACCAGAGCGCCAAAGAATCCATTGGCCTCAATGCTCTGGTACACGGCCCCGACATCTCCCTGCCGCGCGTTTTTCGGATGCGGGGTGAGGCGTCCCAGCGGAACCAGCTCATATTGCGTGTTTTGGATGTTGGGGGTTTGGCTGTTGGGCATAGGGAAAGCCTGGGCGCGGCATCAACACAAGAATGCACGGGGCATCAGCATCAGGATGAGATCCTCGTCTGTCAGCTCGTGATCGTGGCGACGCACGCGGCAGGCCAAGATGTGGCCGGACGTCAGCATGTAGACGAAGATCGGAGCGTCTTTGGCATAAGGAGCCAGCAGCAGGGGAAGATCATTCAACCGCACGGGCTGGGTCACAGAGGGCAGCATCTACCGCGTTCCAATCTTCTACCGCGTTCCAATCTTCTACCGCGTCCCAATCTTCTACCGCGTCCCAATCTTCTACCGCGTCC
>CAXTRL010000006.1:0-5203 GCA_964246575.1 uncultured Armatimonadales bacterium | reverse complement strand
CAATCTTCTACCGCGTCCCAATCTTCTACCGCGTCCCAATCTTCTACCGCGTCCCTATCCCGACTTCTTTCGCCATCAATACGATCTCGGCGGCTTCCCAGCGGTACTCTCTGGCAAACATCGGCCACCAGGGAAGCTGCGCGAGAGACACGAACCGGGTGAGGTGCAGGCACCGCACGAACTTGGCCGGATCGTCCAGCGCAAGCTGGCGCATGGCTTCCCGGCGGTCCGGGGTAATGAGGTTGCGTTCATTACCATCGCCGTGCCAGCAGGCTTTTGCCCGGTCCTGCCGGGATACGGTTCGTCCGCTCATGTTTCTTGACGTCCTAAGCAGCAACCGAAGATTCAAGCGGCAACCAAAGATTTAGGCAACCGAAGACTGCCGCCGCGCTTTATGTTCCGCCCAGTCGCGCTTTTCCTGTTCGCGCCGTGCTTTTAAGGCGAGGCTGCACGTCTCACAGAGCGTTTCCAGACCACTGTCCGGGAGTGGTTGCGAAGCCTGGCAGCCGCGGCATCGGTACGTTTCCGCGATGGGATTGTTGAGGATCAGCTTGTAGGTCTGGGTCATCGGCGCATGGCCGGGGTGCAAAAACGCGAGGGCCGAATGCTTGAAGTCGCCCGCCACGTCTCCTGCGCGGTCCTGTCGGCTTCTGCGCGTGGCGGCAGCGCGAAGATGCGTTTCAGCCTGGGGAACAGTGACACCCATAACGATGGCGGCCACTTCCGGGGACATGTGCAGGCAGTCGCGCCAAGCCAGAGCAACTGCTGCCCCCTTGCCGGCGGCGCAGGCAGCAGCGGACACAGAAGGAGCCGCAGAAGCGGCAGTCGGAGGAGGAAGCGTGTTCATAGAACCTTTACTTACAACTCGCACCAGGGGGGTGGAGGCATGAAAAAAGGCACGGCCTGCACCCAGAAGTATAAACCTGGGGGCAGGCGTGCCAATAAATCAGTAGGAAGCGCTAAACGAGGCTCGCCGTTGAGTCACTCGCCGCAAAATTGTATTCCATTGTTACATAACGCGCCGGCAAGTGCAAGAGGAAGAAGGAGAAACTTTCCCAAATGGGAATCTATCGCTTAGGACAAGGAATTTGGTTTTTCAGGCTACTCGTAAACGGGTTATATCCCTTACTGGCTTTCAGCACTGAAAGCCAGATTTGACCAGTTGTGGAAGTGGCACTTTGGACACTCTCGCTCATTGGGCGCAAGAATGATCATTGGGCCGCAACCGTTCGCGCAAATTCCTTCTATAAGGCGCTTTTCTCTCAAGACAAAGCTATCAATGATTTCAGCGTCTTTGGTGGCGTCACCTGTAATCGGCGTCGCATACATTTCTGTCGAAGGGTAGTCTTTGTTGCTCATCTCAACCTCACTTTACGACCCAGGCATCTAGTGCCAAAAGTATCACGCATCGGGAATCAAGCGGCTCAGAATGGGTATATTTTCCCCCGTTACCAGGCCACTGGCCCGCGCTTCATGGAGGTAGCGGTAGGCCGTCGTGCTGGACATCCGGGTGCGGCGCAGCAGCACCCCCATCTCCACCGGCTGACCGGGAAAAGACTGCGCCCACCACCGGAGCGCCGATTGCCATGCCTGGGAAGCACGGACCTGGGGCGTGGGTTCGGTTGTAGGAGAAACGGTTGTTGTAATGGGAACATCTGCGTGGCTCACGGATGGATTGTACCACAGCCTGCCTGACGCCGCAAAACGAACAATGTTTCACATGAAGCCAGCCTATTAGCCCAGCGCCAGTAATGACTCTTATCTCATGCCTGTCAAGATGGTGAGGCACAGCGCCTTTGCTGTGCCGACTGCGACGGCATTACCGATCTGCTTGACCTGCGCTTCGCGGTTACCGGCGAACTGGTAGGTTTTGGGGAAGCTCATCGCTGCTGCCAGCTCATGCGGCTGAAGCATTCGGAAACGTATGTCAAGCCAGCCGACTACATCGCTTTTGTCCACTAAGCCATCCGTGATGAGCTGCGGGTCAACGAGGGCAAAGCGGTCGCGGGCAGTGATTGTATCCAGCGGAGTGTCCACCGACGCCGGCCCGCCCTGCCCGTAGTAGGAAATCAGGAACGGCTCGGCGAGGCCAACACGGTTGGACGTGTCCAGAGTGCAAAGCGGGTCCGAGACGGGGCGCGTCCGGTCCGCGCTGCTCGCGCCGCCGTGGAACTCGGTCAGATAAGGCTGGCAAAGGCCAAAATCGCCACTGCCCGTCACCGTCGTCAAAGGCCGCTCTAGTGGATGCACGCGCCGGTCGTGTCCTTCGCTGGTGTGTTCCATGACCATCAGGAATGGTTCAGCTAGGGCAAGTTCGCCTCGGTGCGCGGTCGTGACCGTCGGTAAAGGCAGGTCCACATCATGCGCCCGATCCAGTCCACCGCCGTGCGTGGTTGGCACGATGAACGGCTCGGCAAGTCCCATGTTGCCGCCCGTGGTCAGCGTAGGGATCGGCTCATCCATGCTCCGCGCATCTGAATGAGTGCGATTGACTACGAGAAATGGTTCGGCCAGCGCGAGATGTGTTCCGCCTGCCGTCAGCGTAGGTACCGGTGCTTCCACGTCGCTCGCCTTGCTGTTGTGCCGAAGAACCACAAGGAACGGCTGCACAAGTGCGCGGTGATTTTCCGTCAACACCGTCCCAAGCGGTCCGTCAACGCTTTGCGGCTCCCCGGCCCCGGCAGGTCCGCCTGCGCCGATAAGGAACGGCTCAACAAGGTTGCCGCCGCCGAAGGTCGTCACTGTTGGCAGGGGCGCGTCAAGGTCATGCGTTCGCGGCGCTTGGCCTTCGCGCTCTGACAGGTTGGGAACGATGAACGGCAGTCCGCTATACTTCCGCAGGCCCGCAAAGATGCGGGCCATCGTAGCGGGGGCCAGCGGCTTCTTGCGCCCGTAAATGCTTTTGCCGGGCAACGTCCAGTCGATGATGTCGCGGGCAGGCTTCCAGGTCGCCATGCCGTCAAACACTCCCGGCAAAGCGGTTTCCGCCGCCGGCTTGACGTGCGTAGGAGACGGCCACACCGGGCGCTTGGTGCCGCGCCGGGCCTGAATGAACAGTCTTTGGCGCGTCGTCGCGTCGCCGAAGTCGGCGGCATTTATGATGCGCTCAGAGACGGTGTAACCTAAAGCACGGAAAGAAGACAAGAACTGACGGTACAGCCTGCCCTTCATGGACGGGATCGGCCTGCCTTGCTCATCTAACGGCCCCCAATCTCGAAACTCGCGTACATTCTCCACGAGGATATGCTCAACGTAAAGGGCTTCGGCCCAGCGCAGGACGTGCCAAGCCGACGCGCGGCTCTGCTCATTCATTGGCTTACCGCCACGGGCGTTGGAATGATGGGTGCAGCTCGGAGACGCGACCAATAGGTGAAGATGGCCGCCCGGCACGGCATGACGCGGGTTGACGGTCTCAAGATCTTCGCAGTAGTGCATCACGCCCGGATGGTTAGCAGTATGCGTGTCAATCGCGGTCGACCAGTGATTGACGGCTACAAGGTTGACCGAAAGGCCAAGTTCGGCGGCAGCTTGTATGAGGCCCGTACTGGTGCCGCCAGAACCCGCAAACAAGTCGCAGGCCATAATAGTTGTCATGCGTTTTCCTTTTCAATCTTCCGGTAGGAAATGACCCAGCACCACGGGTTCTGCTCCCATCCGTAGCCGCGCTTCTCGTTGAGGCTGTCCCAAAGCCGAGCGAAGTTTTCTCGGCTGGTGCGATTGTCCCAAAAAGCCCCAGGTTCTTTAGACATATCGTAAAGACCTAAGCCTTCTGCTTCTCCCGCAGTTTGCGGTATGCCTTCGGCACGAGCATCTTCTAATGAGATGTCCTGCACGCGCTCAACCCGCATGCTCGTGATTTCCAGGGTGAGGCGGGACGCCCAGCGCGGCATATGAATAGAAGAAACACGTTTCCAGCCGTTCTGCCGAAACTCACCCGCCGTTCCGTAGTTTTCATAGTCACTATAAATGAAGTTGTCAGGGGGCGCAAGGTCGCCCTGCTTGCAAACGCCGGGCGTCGCAGAATACGCAAAAAAGCGGTTTTCGCACATCCACCCGCTTTCTCTGCACCAAAAACGGTCGCCGACTTGCCCATAAGGGCATGGCAATTCATTAAGGCTCATCGGGTCTCCCGGTTGTCCGCCCTGGTAGTGGCAGTATCCGGTGTCCCACTGTGAGGGGTCAGATTCAGTACCATGCGCCCCGCAGTGTTCCAAAAGCGGCACTTTGACAACCCGCCGCGTCATGGTCTTGCGGCCTTCCAGATTGGCCTTGACCATCGATGCATTCATCAGGATAGGGCGCTCTTTCGGGACATTTGCCGTTAATGGGTTTACGTTTCGTGTGTTCAATTTGCTTCTCCTTTTGCTTCTCCTTCCGCTGGTAGCCGTCCATGCTCTCGGTCGGACAGCTCTTGCGGCGTGACGCCAAGACGCTTGGCATCTTCCCTCAAAGACGCGCCGCGCAGAATGCGGTCCTGCCGCCGGGCTTCTCCCTCCGCCCGCCTTTCCAAAAACTCCCGCGTCACCTCGCCTGTCCCGGCGCAGTTCGGGCAGTTTATTTTCCGCACGCCCGACTGCCTTCGGTCGGCGCAGTCGACACATGCGGTGACTTTACCGGCTCCCAAGCACTCGGGGCAGCGCAAGCCATGCTCTGTGATGGCTTGATTTTGAGTTTTCAGGTCTTTCGGCTGCCCGCTGGACAGGTCGCTCAGGCAGGTGAAGATGACGGTGTCGTGCATGCCCCGAAACATCCGGCCCCGCAGATGACCGCTGCCAAGCAGTGCGTTCAGGTCCTGCGGCTGTCCTTCGCCGTCCACAAGGTCCCGGCGGCCCTCGGTCGTTTGGAGGCAGAAGCGGTCTTCCGGGTATTCGATCTCGGCTTGCTTGTAGATGTAGCGATCCTTGTTCGTGAGGTTCAAGGTGACGCCGAGGCAGAGCGCCGTAAGCTGCCCGGCGGCGAAGCTGCCGTGCTTGTTCGGTTTGGGGGCAGCGTACTTGACGTAGGCATAGGTTTTTTTTATGTGTTCCTCCAATTATAAGTTCCTCCAAATATAGATCACGTTGGCGGTTTGGTCGAGGGTGCGGGATACGAGGCCCGGCAGACGAATGGTCTCATGCGGGCGCAAGAGCAGCTTCTTGTTTCCGTGGATGTGGTTTGCGCCGATGTGGATATACATCTGGACGCGGCGCAGCAGATCTTCCTC
>CAXTRL010000005.1:258-29388 GCA_964246575.1 uncultured Armatimonadales bacterium | reverse complement strand
GACGGGGACGCCGAACTTGTTGATCGCCCCGAATTGCTTGATCATCTGGCCATCATGGGTCATCTGGTACATGGAGCGCGACGAGCCGATAATCGTTGTCTGCACACCGAGCAGCAGGGCGGTAATCAGCATCACGGACACGATAATGCCGCCGACATGCCCGAAAATCGCCTGAGCTGCCGGCAAAAACGCGACCGAAGCGTCCTGAGTCAGCACGGAGACGCCGACAATGCCGAGCATCACAAACGGCAGAACTGCGTAGGCGATAAACCCGCCAATCGAAGCCGCCGTCATCGCTTTGGGGGCGTCTTTGTGCGGGTCTCTGAACTCAGCAATTGTCGTTGACGCGGACTCGATGCCGTAGGCGGACCAGAGCGCGACAAACATCCACTTGAACATCAGCATCCACGACGCATGGGAATGCCACGAGCCGTTCAGCGGCTTAAACGGAAACAAGTTGGACGCATGAAACAAATGCGGCAGGAACACCGGCGACAAAATGATCACCGCCATGGGACCGATCGCGCAAAAGGCCATCACGGACGAAGACCAGATGCCGGGCTTGAGACCAACATAGTTGACCGCATACAGTGCAACCGCCATGACGATAGCGGCGATCAGTACCTGATGATCAGATAGATTGGGAACAAACGACTTCAGGTAGCCCGCCGCGACAATCAGATTCACCGGGATGACCGGCACCCAGCCGCACCAGTAGCCCCAGTTGGCAATTGCACCGACAATCGGCCACTTCTTGAACGCTTCATGGGCGTAGACGGCTGTTCCACCGCTTTTGTTGGGGAACATCGAAGCCATTTCGGCGATCATCAAGCATTGAATAATGCCGACGCTGATAATGAGAGTCCAGACAAAAACTGAAGCCGGGCCGAGGTCGCCGGCAATCGCGCCGAGTGAAGTGGCGACAAGCAGCGCCCCGCCGAGCGAAACGACGAAGGCGGATTTCCAGGTGACGGTACGCGCCAGTTCCGGCGTGGCTGCGCCGGGCGGCTTTGCGGAAAGCGTTGTGCTCATTGTGTTTCTCCTTTGCGCCGAAAAAGCGCGGACTTAGCGGATAGGGCCGTCGCCGCGCCGGTGCGGAGAGGAAGAAAACAAGGAGCAGGCCGTCAATGGCCCAAATCAGATGCAGCCGAACATCAAGAAACTGTTTCCACAGTTTCGGTGAGGCCCAGCTTTTGTGACAAGTAAGAAAGCGGCGTCATAAGGCTGTTTTCCAGATTTCTTTTTCGTTTTTGTCAAAGTTGTACAGCTTCTTGCCTGACACGATCTTTTTGAACTCGGCGGGAGCGATGTCCATGCCGGCGTCGGACAGAGCAGCGGCGAGAATCGTGATGTCCTCTTCCATCAGGTCCGCCTGCACGGCGTCGCTGCCCAGCGCGGCGATGCTGCCCCGCACATAGATTTTGCCTTCATACAGCGAGTCCCCCAGCGCTTCCCCGGCGTCGCCGCCGACGATCAGCACGCCTTTTTGCATCATAAACCCGGTCATGTAGCCGGCGTCGCCGCCGACCACCAGCGTGCCGCCCTTCATGGCGACCCCGCACCTGGCCCCGGCGTCGCCGCCGACCACCACTGTCCCGCCGCGCATGGTCGCGCCCGCTGCCGACCCCGCCGAGCCGCTGATTTGAACGCGTCCGCTCATCAGGTTTTCGGCCAGCCCCCAGCCCGCGCCGCCGCTGATCCGAACGTCAACACCTTCGCACAGCCCAGCGCAGTAGTAGCCGACATGGCCCTCGACACGAATCGCAAGCGGCGAAGTGAGGCCGACAGCCAGGTTATGGCGGCTGTCTGGATTCAGTAAAACAACTTCCGTTTCAGGCCCGCGCCCGGCGGCGTCCCGCAGAAACGTATTGATTTCGCGGGTGCTGCGTCCTCCGCAGTCGAACGTCTTCAAGCCCTCTCCCATACCCGAACCTCCCGTGGCCGAATTTCTTTGATGACCGCATTCTGTCCGAGCAGCCGGTACAAGCCCTGCGGCTCTGATGCGAGGGCGACCTGCGTGTCTGTTTCAACAAACAGCAGCGGCTTGGTCGCAAACGGGTCGCGCACCACTCCCAGCCCATTGGCCGTGGCGACAATGCAGGAATACGAGCCGTCCAGCTCCTGCCCTGCCGCCAAAAGCGCTTCGGGAAGGGTTGCACCCGCAGCCAGTTTTCGGCCCAAGTAAATGCCGATAATTTCTGAGTCGTTGTGGCTGGCAAACGCAAAGCCTTCCGCCTCAAACCGCTGGCGCAGCTTGTGATAATTCGTGATATGGCCGTTGTGCGTGACCGCAATGTCCGGGTAAGGCCGGCCCCAAAACGGCTGCGCGTGGGCCGGGTCAATCTTAGATTCCGTCGCCAGCCGCAGATGCGCGATACCATGCGTTCCAGTCAGCGCCCCGACCGGCCCTTCCAGACCTTCCGCAAGCCCGACCGCTTTTTCCACGGTCATCCGCCGGCCCATGCCGGAAACAGTCGCACCCGGCAGCCCCCCCTCCAATGCCCGGACAAGCGCCAGATCAGCCGGCGCGGCGTCCCCGGCAGCCGGCAGGACGGCGGCGGAGAAGCCCGAAGCTGCTTGGCGAAGACCGCTCAGCCGTCCATCGCCCAGCGCCAGGATTTCCTGCGGCTCCGGGAGCAGACCCGCCGGCAGCATGACTTGCAGGCGCAGCCCGGCATCCGCCGCACCGAAGACCGCCATGCCTGCGGAGTCCATGCCGCGATGCTGCAAGCAAGCCGCCATGCTCAGCAGTGAACGCCCAACTGGAGCAGGAGGCTCCGATCCCGATTTTTGCAGAATTCCAGCAATGCCGCACATCCGCGCTTCCTCCATTACTCGAGCTTTAAAAACAGAAAAACGCCTTTTCGTTTTGCAGGGTCACAGTGCGTGTGGCTCCTGGCAACTCGAAAAGACGTCATCGCCTTTTTCACCGCGTTTGCGGTGCAAGCCAGCGCTGGCTTGATGTTTTATTTTATCACTTCTTTTAATCGCTGTCAACCATTCAGCAAACAAAAATCAATTTATTTTTGCTAAAAGTTATATTTCAATATTTTTTGCTTGCTATATGTCTGTTTTTCGTCGCTGAAAGCCAAAATGCTTTTCTTTCGCCTCCCTCAGCCGCAAGGCAGGGGGACAAAAGAAAAGCATCATTGTTTCCTTCATACAGTATAACCGTGAATTTGTATAATGTCAACCGGCGCTTGGAATGGTACAATTAATTTATGGCAAGTGGCGAACTGGATGAAACAGACAAAAAGTTGCTGCGGGCGCTGTCCCAGGACAGCCGCATTGCGGCGGCGGCTTTGGCCCCTCTCGTGGGGCTGACGCGGCAGGCGGTGACTGAGCGCATGGAGCGGCTGCGGCAGGACGGGGTGATCCAGAAGTACACGCTGAACCTAGACCCGGAAAAACAGGGGCTAACGGTGCGGGCGTTTATCGCGATTGCTCTGCTGCCGGCCTGTTCCGAGAAGCAGGAAGGAAATGTGCTGCGTCTTTTGCGGGAAAACTGCTGGGTGCAGGAATGCTACCGCGTTACGGGCGATGATTATTTTCAAGTTCGGGTCGTTGCCCCAGAAATCGCAGACATCCGGCAGATCGTCCTCGACCTGCGTGCGACTGGGGTTGTGCAAAGCACGCGAACCGTGCTGGCGCTGGAAACACTGTTTGAGAAAAGTGCGCTCGGCTATTTAGAGCCGCGCGAAGATGTGCTGACTTAAATTGTGCCTGCTGCAAGTCCCGCCCAGCGCCCGAAGACTTCCTGCGCAATTTGCTGCATCGGCGCAAGGTGGCTTGCCATGCCGCTGGTAATGGGAGCTGCTTCCAAGCCCGTTTCGGCAAGCTCTCCGGCGAACGCCGCTGTCCAGTCCTGGATGATAGTTTCTGTGACCTCCAAGTGAAACTGGAAACCGTAGGCGTTGCTGCCGAAGCGAAATGCCTGGCAGGGAGTCAAGGCGGAGAAAGCCAGCGAAGTAGCCCCGGCCGGCGGTTCCAAGAAATCACCATGCCAGTGGAACCCGGTAAAAGGCGACTGAATACCGCTCCAAAGCGCGTCTTCTACCGCGTCTTCTGTGAGTGTCACAGGATGCCAGCCGATTTCCTTTCGCTCCCCCGGCTGAACCGACGCTCCCAAAGCAGCGGCTAAAAGCTGGCCGCCGAGACAAACCCCAAGCGTCGGCAGTGAATGGGACAAAGCTTGTTCAATCAGCCGCAGTTCCTGCGTCAGGAATGGATGCTGCGCTTCCTCGTAAACGCCCATGGAGCCACCGAGGACAATCAAGCCGGCGAAGGCCTGGATGTCCGGCGGCGCGGGTTCTCCCTGGTGACAGCGCAGATAGCGATGACGCAGGCCGGCGCGGCGCAGCGCATATTCAATCGTGCCAAGCGGCTCCTGAGCGTCGTGCTGCAATACCAGAACTTCTGCCATGTTCCCTCCTTTTTTGCACCGCTTCCTTTGAGCCTCCGTGCATTCTTCGGGTTTTTATCACAGGCGGTTTCTGCCGGAAAGTATACCTCTCCTAAATCGGTTTGCGGTACAAGATGGGTGGTCTAATTTAGGGCAGTATCCGAATTTAAGCTATCATGTTATACTGTCTGCATGGTAACTCAAACGGTTTCGTGCTGCCACGGCGGCAGCGTTGACCTGAAAGCGCTACAAGAAGTGCGTGTGCTGCGCGGACTTCTGGGCGGCGTATGCCCAGGTACCGCCAGCGAAGAAGCACCAAGCGACAGGCAAAGGCGCAGGACAAACTTGTCATATCACTCTAGTAAAGCTCTGATCGGTTCAGCAGCTTTGAGCGCCAGCAGCTAGGCCGCTTTATCCACAAGCCGCTCTCGTTCTCGAAGACCGATCAGATGCACGTAAGCTATTTGCGGCTGTTTCTGCACGAATACAACAAACAGCGCCTAACAACTTGAACGACGACACTTTCTATTTTTTGTGCGTTGGCTCGATTCAGCACAGCTTGCTTAAAAAAGCAAAAAATCCTCAGTGCCAAAAAGGACACTGAGGATTCCACAATCTGATGTATTTTGGTGCGTTTGATTACGAAAGCCGACACGCGGATTCGAACCGCGGACCTGCTGTTTACGAAACACACTTTTGCAGCTAACGTCCTGCTTGATCTGCGATACCCAACAAAGCCGTCTTTAATTCGTTCTGAGGGATGCTGTCCGCCTTTTTCGTTAATTTTTCTGCCTCATAGCCCTGTTTGCGGAGAATACAGCCCATAATCTCCGCATCCTATGCGGAGATTACTTGATATAATCTCTGCATCATGCCATACTGAATGCATGACCCGCTTCATTCACGAACTTGAAGACTGGCCCCGTCTGCACTGGGATCAAGAACGGATTATCCCGCTTCTTTCCACCGTGCGGCTGCGCCAGGGGCGGCTTCTTGGGCGAATGGAAAACCTTGGGTTCCCTCTTCAAGAAGAAGCCGTTCTTCAGACGCTGACCCAAGACGTCGTGGAGAGCAGCAGCATTGAAGGAGAACTGCTGAACAAAGAGCAGGTACGATCTTCCCTCGCGCGGCGTCTTGGAATGGACGTTGGTGCGTTAGTTCCAGCAGACCGCACGGTCGAAGGCACCGTCGAGATGATGCTGAACGCGACCCAGCTTTACGCTGAGCCGTTGACTGAGGAGCGGCTGTTCGGCTGGCAGGCAGCCCTGTTCCCGACAGGGCGCAGCGGGCTGGCTCGCCTCCGCATTGGGGACTGGCGCGACGATGTCAATGGCCCGATGGAAGTTGTTTCCGGCCCAATTGGGAAGGAGCGCATTCACTTTGAGGCTCCCGCCGCGGTTCGTCTGCCCTTCGAGATGGCTGCGTTCCTCGCCTGGTTCAACAGCCAAGCGCCCCATCTTGACCCGGTGATCAAAGCTGGACTGGCTCATTTGTGGTTCGTGACCATCCATCCCTTCGACGACGGCAACGGGCGGATCGCCCGCGCCATTGCTGACCTTGCTCTGGCCCGCTCCGAAGGCACCGCGCAACGCTTTTACAGCCTGTCCGCTCAGATCCGCTGGGAGCGGAAGGCGTACTATAACATACTGGAAGGAACGCAGTGCGGGGGGCTGGACGTAACGGAGTGGTTGGCTTGGTTTTTGGGCTGCCTGGACCGAGCATTGGTCGGCGCAGAGGAAGCGCTTGATGCCGTGCTTGGAAAATCCCGGTTTTGGGAGAAGCACGGGAGCGTGAACTTGAACGAGCGTCAGCGTTTGATGCTGAACCGACTTCTTGATGGCTTCACCGGCAAGCTGACGACTTCCAAATGGGCAACTATCGCTAAATGCTCGCAGGACACAGCGTACCGAGATATTCAGGACCTGATCGAGCGCGATGTTCTGCACAAGGACACCGCAGGCGGACGCAGCACAAGTTACAATATTAAAAACTAAGTAGATTAAGAGGAATAAAGTGTTTGAGGAAGCCGACACGCGGATTCGAACCGCGGACCTGCTGTTTACGAAACAGGCGTGTGCGCTAGGCGTAACCTTTACTCTCAATATGCGGTTGTTAAAGCGCGCTTTGCGGGCTGACCCCTACTGTGTTAGTTTTCACCATCCGCAGATACATTCGCTCCGCATACCTCGCCGCCTGGTGCCGCACGTCCTGCGGGTTATCGCCGCCGTCATAAGCATACACCCCGCCGCCCGGCAGATCCAGCATCAGCTCCGGCGACTCTGTGATGCACAGCCATTCGACAAGCTCATGGAGGATCACCAGGACACGCTGGTCATCCCGCAGCCGCGTGTGGTAGAAGATGGTCCATTCCCCTACCCCGGTTTCCACCAGCTCGCCGTCCCGCGATGATGCCTGCCGAAGGTGCTGGCAGGACAGGCCGCAGCGGATCGCAAGTTTCCAGGCTCCCTGCCAGTCACGCGGGAGTTGACCGCCGTTTTTGCCGGCCAGCCAGCGCAGAGCATAGAAGGAAGCGGCGCGGATGTCCGACGGGCGATAAGGGTAGCGTCTTCGCTGGTCTTGCATAGAAGTATTTCTCAGTCACCCGCTTTTTTAATTGTCTACTTTGATTGCAGTTCCGTCTAGCACACCCGATCCACCTACGCGATTTCCATTGACATCTACAATGCTTATGTAAGCTCTGCCCGGCTCACGAGGAGAACGAAGCTGCGCCCATTCAGCCCAAAGATTTTGCGCGGACTGAAGCCTAATCTGGTGAACACGCAAAAACCATTCATTTTTCACCGTCACCCTAACTTCATAAGGGTCATCCCCGGTTTCAACAGCGGAGACCAACTCTCTATTGGAGCCGGTCAGAAAATCACGTCGCATCCGAGCCAAGCTGCTTTCTGTGATTTTGTCCTGCTGCTGCTGTTCAGCCTGTTGCGCTGCCTCATCCCGAGCCGCTTGTTTTTCTTGAGCCGCTTGTTTGAGCCGGTCGGCTTTTGCTTGTTCCGCACCTGCCGCATTCTGCTGGGCAGCAGCGACAGCATCCGCCTTATCCTGCTGGGCTTGTGCAACACGTCCCGCCGGTGTAACAGAGTAAATGCCGTTAAGTGCAATAATTGCTACGAAAACGGCGGTCACCCATTGCTTTAACCGCAAAGCCGGACGCGGATCGCGCCACATCAACCAAAGTCCAATCGGGAAAAAGAATATCAGCCAGAGCACAATAGCAGTAGGTTTCGGCAGCTTTGACTGCGGCGCAACTGGGGGATACATATTCACGCTCTCCCCTGCCTTTCTGCCCTTCGCCGTGCTTTGATCGTGATAATCTCGGCGACTTCGCTGGTGTCCTCTGCATCTAGGCCGCCGCTATAGTTGGCCCGGTGCAAAGCGTCCAGAATTGGCTCGTACACGATCTCAGCGGAATTTTCCTTATAATCTTCATCATCGTAGAAAAAGCTGATGTTCACCCTTAATAACTTCGCCAGTTTTGGCAACGTGGCCGCATCTACTGTGATTTTGCCAGACTCATAGCGCGAGACTGTAGCCGGCTGAATCTCCAACGCATTGGCGATTTCTGCCTGACTGATACCGAGGCGTTCACGCCTAGCTTGAATCAGTTCGCCCATGCGTTTTGATGTCTCTTTTTTTGACTGCTCGAAATTGCTTAACACGAATATATGATAGCTAAAATAATTCTTAAAAATCAATAAAAAACGCTTGACAACCCTATACATTTAGAGTATATTGATAGTGCGTTTGGAGTAATACTTCACTCGCATCTTTTTGGCGCCGTGAATTACTTATTAAGTAATACAGCGTGACGCTGGAAGTAAGGAGGTTGTATGACAGTTGCGGACATCCTGATGAAGCGCAAACGGCTCAGGATTGGTCAAAACGAAGCCGCGAAGATGGCTGGGCTGAACCCAGGCTCAATTGTTGATATTGAGCGTGAACGCCTTGTCGTCAGCGAAAACGACCTAATTCGCATCAACGCCGCTTACGATAAGTGGGCTAAAGAAAACACGAACTGGGAGGAGGTGACGGCTTAGTGAATGGAGCGAGGGCGGAAAGGGCTTACGGCAGCTTTGCAGGGTACCTGCGGGGCTACTTAGATGCCAACAACATTCAGGTCAAGACGGTAGCCGCAAAGCGCGGCCTGGACCCATCGAACTTTTCCAAAAAGACCAACAACTGCCGGGCCTTATCGGCGGAAGAAGCATTCCTCATCGGAGTGGCGACGGGCGAGGCCCGCGCCGAGACAGCAAAAAAATAGCGGCCCCTTCGCTGAAGACGAAGGGGCCGCTACCAAACCCAGAAAGAGTTTATCGAAATGCAGACAACATTTTACCCGGCACTTGTGCCGGCTGTCAACCCTACTGCGAACATCGCTTCCAAGCTGTACCCGAACGGCAGGCCGCTGACGGAGAGGGCCGGCGCGGCGACGATCCTGGCGGAGAATGCCTACTCGCACGAATACACGGCCCAGGGCGGCGAAGAAGTGTACAGCTGCTACAAGGTCACGCAGGACGCAGACGGCAATCCCCAGTTCGAGAAAGAGTACGCGCTGCACACGGTCGGCGGCGTGGTGACGGAGTGCAACTGCAAGGATGCGATGTGCCGGCGGCGCGGCTGCAAGCACATGGTCGAGCTGTGCGTGTGGCTGGGCACCGGCATTCGGACGCGCTCCGGCCTGTTTGTTGCGGCGGTGCTGACGTCGTCTTTGTCTGGGCCGATGACGGTGGCCCAGCAGATCCAGGCCATGCGCGAGGATTATACGGCGGCGGCAACGCGGGCGGTGATCCTAACGGCAGCGGCACTCGAAGAAGCCGAGCAGCAGGAAGCCGCGCCGCGCAAGTCAGTGTCGGGGTTTGACCCGGCGGACATCTTCTCGGACTGGAAGTGAGGTTTTCTATGACCGGAAACATGAGCCTCAGCGAAGCAAAAGAAATCGAAGCGGCATCTGCCCACGCAGACTACGCACTGAGTCAGGCCAAGATGCTGGCAAGCCAGGTGTATGACTTTGACAACCGGGCAGGAGCGCCGCTGATCGTCCACACGGACTTAACCGAAGCCCTTGTGCATGAAATCAGGGCATTGCGACTGACCCTAGATGCTCTGCTGGAAAACGTGGAGGGCGTATGAACACACTCATCCAGGCCAGCACGCCCATCCAAGTCCTGCCGCCGGAAGCCCAGGCCGTCCGCCAGGCGATTGGAAGTAGGAGGCGGCAATGCTGAATAATTTCGGACTGCGCGTGAGCGACGTGCTGGCACAGATGGAAACATTGAAATCTGCCGGCTACGGTGACGCTGAGGTTTTTATGGTGGACCGGCATGGCGTGATGGGCGTCGTCCGCCACATTGCGGCATACGGCGGCGACATGGTAACAGTGCGCGAAGTCCCGCCGCCAGCAGACAGCGATGACGACGATGAACCGCTTCAGCCAGACGAGCGTGTTGTAACGACCGCAGAAGGGCGGGAAATCATTGTGCGTGTTGAGGAGGAGGACGATCATGTGGATTAAACTTGAAGACGGCAGCCAGGTCAATACCGATCACCTCAGCGTTATCAAGCGCCAAACCATCTACGCGGCAGGCTCTTATTGCAAGCCTGTTGACATCCTGTATTATCAGGTGGTCGGCATTTTTCAGGGCGATAAACTGCCAAGGGCAGTGTTTGCCGACAAGCTGACTTTCACCGAGGCGCAGGCGCTTCTCAGCGAATTTTTTTTGTATGTGGCCGACGACACGAATCTGCAAGATGTGGGCTACCTGCTGGACTGCATTCGGCGCGGCGTCAACCCAGAAACCCTGGACGACGAAATTTCCCTCACCGAGCAAGGCCGGGCCTTGCTCGGTGAGGGAACCAGGCAGCTTGACGAAATCAGAACAATTGACAAAAACGGGGAGGCCCGCTGATGCCAAACCTGCTGCCGGCAACCCCGGCCATGCTTACCTTGCCGATTGCCGCCCTCGCCCGGCTGGATACAAACCAGCCGGCCTGGCTGCGGGACTGCCTCCAAAACGTGCAGGAGGAATACCTGAAAACCGAGTTCCAGCGCGTTCACGCGGCAGGCGAGCGCCGGGAACAGAGGGCGCATGAAGCCGAGGCCGTGCGCGAGATGCTGGTGGATGCCTGGCTGGACGCACTTTGCCCGCTGCCGATGCTGTTTGCGCCGAATCGGAAGGGAGCGCGAAATTGAATAAGGACGGTCAAAAATTGAATCGAGCCATTCAGAAGACCGCGTATGTCTGCCGGTGCGCCGGATGCCGCCGCCTGTTTGCGTCTGCGTCCGCCGCAACCGTTTTCTGCTACCGGTGCTGGGAGATGCAGATCGCAGACCAGCAGCCCCGCTCCCTCCCGGACATAGGTGGGTCTTCGGTGCCGACCGACACGCGCATTGTTTACGTTCTCGCCGGCAGGCTGGAAGGCGCGGCGGCAGAAGCGGCGGCAGAGGCCGCGACGGAAGAAGCCAGCAAGCCGCAGACCGTAGCGCAAGCACTGGAAGCAGAAGCCCTCAAGGCGCGTCCGGGGTTTATGGAGCGAGTTGTGCGCGGCCTCGGGGGGCTAGGCTGGCTGCTGGCGATGGTGCTGGCATTCGGCGGCGTTGTCGCCTTTTCGTTCATTCTGTCGGCAGGTGCAGCTTATCTGCAAGGGTGGGACCAATGAAACTCATTAAAACCAGCATCAAAGCAGCCTGCGCCCATGCAGAAAGCCAGTACGTTCCGGTGTTTGACGCGGGATTTCAAGAAAAGTTTGGGATTCACGTCACAACCGCTTGGAATTTTGAGCAGCAAGCACTTGTCACCATGCAGGACGATGACGCCGACTTTACTCAGGAGCAGATGACTTGGATGAAGGGCTTCACAGACGGCTATTTGGCTGCTGTCGCTGAGATCGGAGCGATGGTGCAATGAGCGCAATTACGTTCTACCACAATGACGGGCGTGCCGCAAACGGCCATTCCTACGCCGCCAATCTGCACCGCTACGGCGCGGTGTGCGCCTCGAATCACTGGCCGCTCGGCTCGGTGATCGTCCTGACCGGGCGCGGCGGGCGGCGGCTGCGCGTGACCGTCTGCGACCGCGTGGGGCATGGCACGGATTACGACTTGAATCCGGCGGCGTTTCGCAAGCTGGGCTTCCCACTCAAGAAAGGGCGCGGCAGTGTTCGGGCAAGGCTTGTGCGCCGCCCACACAAACATATCCAGGCGCACAAGCACCGCCGAAAAAATCGGGGGGGGGGTAGCGCCCCATGCCTAACCAAAAGCAGACGCGCAACGCTTACCCAAAAACGGCTTACCGGCGGCGCTACACGTTCACCGCAGAAGATCGCCGGCGAGGCGGCATCGCTAGGGCGCAGCAGCCAAGCTTCTACGACATGTGCCTGAAGGGCTGGGAAGTCGCTTGTGACCGGCACGGCAAAAAGGCGATGCTTGCGATTATCCGGCCTAAAGAAAAAAAGGCCGGCAGAAAGTGGGGGCGAAAATAACATGGAATGTGAATGCGGCAACATGGTTTCGGTCTGCACGATCTTAGGCGAGGACGCGGACTGCGAGTTTTTCGAGATCGTGCGGTTTGACTGCCCGGCTTGCGGATTTTCATTTACGTCATCGGTTCCAAATGATGACCTTCAACCGGCAGACTTCAAACTCTAACATGGAAACACTGTTCGATGATCCGCCGCCGCCCGTTGACCTGAAAGCTCGGCCCGGCGTGTCGCCCTACCCGTATCGGTGGTGTCCGGCAAGCGCGGCCACCGTACCGTATGCGCCCGAAATGTGGCCGCCGTGCCGGTGCGGAAACTGGATCGGCACGGTCGGCTACCAGGTCGGCGGCACGATTGCCTCAGAGGAAAATGATGAACCAAGAACGCGACACACTATCAAACCGAGACGCATTTTTACAGTGTCCGGTGTCACAAACAAACTGGGTGAGAGTCGTCTTCACCCTCTCGCCGACCAATGCCGACATCGACCGACTTATCAAAGTCCTTGAAATTTTGAGGCCAATCGACAAGCCGGATACCGAGGAGAACCAATGACATTAGGCATGACAACTGAAGACGCGGCAGCCGCAAGCCAGCCGCAAGCCATTGAAGCCGGGCATCAGGAGTTCACGTTTTTGAACGCCCATGAAGCGATTGAGCTTGGGCGTTGCGAGGCCGTAGTGGAGAAGGGCCTGGCGGCGTTCCTGGACGTAGGACAGGCACTTTGGCAAATCCGCCAAAGCCGGCTGTACCGCGAGAATCACAGCACGTTTGAGGAGTACGTCGAAGCCCGCTGGCTGATGAGCAAGTCCCAGGCGTACAGGCTGATCAGCGCCACGGAGGTCGTGCATCAAATCGAAGAAGCGGGGTCGCCAATTGGCGACAATGGTGATCACCTGCTGCCGTCAAACGCAGCGCAGGCGCGGCCCCTGTCCCAGCTTCCCATCCACCAGAGGCCCGAAGCCTGGGCAAAAGCCGTGGAGCAGTCAGGCGGCCAGCCGACGGCGGCAGTAGTGCAGGAAATCGTCACGGGCATGTTGCCGCCGAAACCGGAGAAGACGGATCGTGCTGTCGCCCCGCTGTTTGAGGTGGAGGAAATTCCGGAGACGCAAAGCGGCTTTGCGTCTCCGGGGCCGGCAGTGCTGGAAACAAACGCGGTTCGGGATGCGGACATGACGGACGAAGAGTGGGAATCAAGCGTCAGCCGCCCGGCGTCAGCCGCCGATGCGCTTGCCAACCTAAACGCCCAGCGCGACGATGCTGTCAAAGGATGGAGCCAAGATGAAGACAATCAAAACCAAGACAATTCAGCCCAGAACGGTTCCGATGCGGCGCACGCGGCAGGACGCGCACTGGATGCCGCCGCAAGCACGGAAGCTACTGGTGAAACGGAAGCTATTGATGACGCAGACGATCCGGCGGAAGATGACTCAGACGCGCCGGGACCTGCGGCTGGCGTACCGACCCCTGACGCCGTTCCGGGTGCTCTACACGGTCAAGCACATCCTGCGCCGCCCGTCAGCCCGAATGACGCTGCCGCTGCCAATCAAAAGCCTGCGGATGCTGACAAAGCTGACGTAGCCGTTGCGCCAAAACCAGCAGCGTCTGCAAAGTCCGAAGCACCGGCAAAACTAGCCCCCGCGCCTGGCCCGGCAGCACCTACCCTGCCGGCAGGCTTCACGACAGCGATTGTCAAGGAAGCGGATTTTAAGAAAGCGCAAGAGCTAGGGCTATGGCCGCTGGCGAATGCCATTGACGTTTATGCCGAGATGCAGGCGCAGATCGACACACAGGCCGAAGTCAAAGCCCAGATAGAAGAACTTGGTGACAAACTTGGTGAAGAACTCGGTGCGGCTGCCCCGCCCTCACCAGCAATGGTGGTCGCCGGCGTTTCAGCGACGCGGCTGGCCGAGATCAACGAGACTGCTGGCACAGTCCTGTACCATGCCGAGACACAGCTTCTCAACGAGATGTTCCCGGAACGTGAAACGACCGGACCAGACCATATTGTCGCGGTCTTGGTAACAATCCGGCTGCGAGAGATGACGGCCAAGGCAACCGAGGAGTGACATTCGCCTTGAGTTATGACATCTGCCTTGAGTGTGAATGCCCCCTTATTGGTGATGAAAAGCACTTTTGCGATGAGTGCCGCCAGGAGATGCTGCACGTTGAAGATGGCCTAGATCCATCTGATCTGTATGACTGCGTTCCTAATCATGCGGCGCAAGAGATTGTCTCGACACTCAATTCTCATCTGAACCTCATGGTTTACACACTCGGACAGGCGAGAATGGCAACGCGTGATTTTGCCACTGATCAGGATTTGACATACACACTTTTCAAAGATGATGACCGTTTTAAGTACGATTCCTGCAAAAAAGCAGGCACGAGAAAGGAAGATAGAAAATGACAGCCCGCAATTTCAAATTCGGCGCGATCACGCTGCCGGACATCGACCCATCCATGACGCCGGATGAGATCCGCAAGGCATACAGCAGCCAATATCCGGCGCTCACAAACGCCGTGATCTTCTATCCGGAAGCCAATGAGGGCAAGGACTTTGAGTTCAAAGAAAAATCAGCGCAAACCGTCGAGTTCAAACCGTCCGTCGGACGCAAAGGATAGCCTGCCATGCCCGTCGCCTACCAGCCAGGAAACTGTACCCCAGGAAACTGTACCCGGCGAGTGCTCAATCTCGCCGCGCCAAAGTTCACACATCACCCAGGATTTAAGTACCCGTCAGGATTCAAGCACCAATCAGGATTTAAGCCCGCTGCGGAAAGCCATACAGGGACGCCTGTTCGAGCAGATGCCCCAGTTGCAGGACCACCAGCTTGCGGTGACAGCTTCGCAGATTGCGGAGACGGGGGCGGATTCAGCCGCCGAAGCACTGCAAGCGGCAATGGTGATCACGCAGAAGTCAGGCATGAAGGGCCGGCGACAGGCGCTGTCCTCAGACAGCTTGCCTCTGATGCTTTAGTTGCCTCTGATGCTCTAACACTGCCTATGCGCGGCGGCTCCGGCCTGCCTATCCCGGTGTTCGGACCCTTCGCGCAAACATCGGTGCTGATGCCAGCCTGGGAACCGGCAATCCCACTGACTGCCGACGACGTGATGCGCTACTCGCTTGGCATGGACCCGTTGCCTGAGCGTACAAGTGGCCGGCGCAAAGAGCCAAAGCGCTTCCGCGTTCCCGGTGACGGGCGGCAGGCTCCTGAACTGATGGGTCTGCACCTGATCCCAAGTGACGACGGGACGCAGGCGACCATGCACCCAAAAGGGCGGACAGCGGGCGGACATGCCGACGGCGCAGCCCTGCTTGCCGACGCGCTTCTGGCCGGCGGTGTCTTGAAAGAAACCGATTGGTGCGGAAGCCTGGAAAAGACGATCATGCGGGGGCTGACCCGGTGGGCGAATGAGGAGAAGGGCGGGGGCAAGTTTCGCTGGTTCGGGTCTCCGCTTTCCCTGGTCTTCACCGACGACTCGCCGGCGTATGCCGCCGGCACGGTCCTCACGCGCTTTCGGGACAACTGGCGGCTGCCCGCGGACAAACCGATTGGCTTTTTCGGCCTGCGGTATCAGTCTTCGCCGCGCCCGGTCCATGTGCGGCGGGTCGTGCAGGACCTAGAGGATATATGGCCGGGCGTCGGCTACGGCCTGCTAAGCCTGCTTCAGATGACGTTCATAACGGCGGTTCAGGGTTATACGCCGATGTGGGGCGCAGGGATCGCTGCCTTATGGGACCGGCTGGATAGCGACGACATGACGCATGAACTTTTAGGCAGCAACTCTTTCGGCAGCGCCACGGCATTTGACTTCGGCGACTGCGTGCCAATGGCAGCGGCGACCACGCCGTTTCGCCTGGACAAGCTCGACCGAGCAATTGCCAGCAGCAAGTCGCCGCGCCTGCTGCCGGTGCTGACGGCGGCGCGGGCCGTGTTCGACGCGAGCCGGGCGGCGGGCCTGCGTTATCACACCTTAAACCACTGCCGGTTTTTGTCCTGGAACATGAGCATCGGCGCGTCGGACCGCGTAACAGGCCAGGACATCGGCAAGATCAAGCAGCACCACATTAAGCAGCTCGACCGCGCTCCGGTTGTCTACACGGTCTGGGACCCGGAGAACGATGTGATGACGCGCCTGGTGGACGACTACGGCGAATTTGCCCGCCAGTCGATGATATACACGGATTTGACGTGGATGCACTGCTGGCAGCAGGGCTTCGCCGGCAAAGAGTCGCCGGGCGGCGTCAAGGAGCTGGCGGCGCGGGAGCGCATGATCAAGAAAGCCGTCAAAAAGAAGGCAGACGTCCTGAGCTTCCATGATGCAGAGTATGTTCCGCAGCCGATGCCTGACGGGAGCGCCCAGCAGGCGATCACGGCGCTTTCAATGGCGCTGGACATTTTGGGCGCTCTGGACAAGCTTTTAACGCTGATGCACACGCCGGAAACACTGATGGAGCAGGCGCGGCAGGAAGACTGGACGGCGGAAACGGAGGCGGATCGATGACACTGATTGTGACATCTAAGCTGAAAGTAGGGCAACGAATTGTCCTAAACATAGAAAGCCAAAGGCCGGGCGTAATCACTTCTGCCGAGGTTGTAAACGAATCATGGTATGGCTACCCACTCGACACATGGCGCATCGAATACAAAGTTCGCTGGGACGATGAGCCGGATGGCAAGCCGCAAACCATGTTTCACCCAACGATCATCGCCGCGCAGGAGGAAGTTTAGTGGAAGTTATCCCCTACCTGGCCGGAGCCAGAGAAACCGAACCCGTTGCCGCAGTTGTGCTGCACCGATTGCGTGACCGGCACGTCGGTGTTTTGCATGACATCACGAGCAGTCCAGGCGGAGCGCCCCAGCTCGGCCCTGGCCGGGTGCTAACGCATGACGCCGCCCGCTCTTTTTCGCAGCAGCTTTCGGGCGCAAGCGCGGTGCGCCAAATCCTCCCGGCGTCGGTGCTGGTGACAGACAGCGACCTTTTGGTCTGGCACCGGCCCGCCACGCGCCGCCCAATCATTTTTCAGACGCAGGACAAAGCGCTGAACGCGGACGTATCCGGCTGGCCCGTGCTGCACCCACCGCTCTTGTTTGTGGCCCGGCCCGGCAGGATCGCCGCCTATGCGTTGACCGGCCCGGAGCGCCCTGGCATGGACACGCCGCTCTGCCGTGCGCCCTATTTCAACCTATACCCGACCGGCTCCATGTGCGAGGGCAACGTCCCGCTGCCGCCCGCGCCGACGCCGACGGAAGAAACGCTGGCCGGCTACGAGGCCGCGTTCTACGACAGCGCGTTTGTACACACCAACCTCGGCAGCAGAAACATCATCCAGTGGAAAAATGGACACGCCGGCTTCTGGCGCGATATGAAAACGACGGTGCATTTTCCTGGTCATGCCCTTGTACGGCTTAAAAAAGGCGGCATACCGCTCACGGTCGGCATGGTGCTGAAAAGCGCGGTGGTGAGCGTGGACCCGGATGCCGTTTTGCCGCCACTTGTGGAGGGTGCTGAATGAAAGCGATCTACAAATACTTTTTAGAAATCACGGACCGGCAAACGCTTACCTTGCCCCAATACGCTCAGATTCTCACCGTTCAGGTGCAGGCCGGCAACCCGTATTTGTGGGCGCTGGTGGACCCTAATGCCCCGAAGGCGGAGTATCATTTTGCCATTTTTGGCACGGGCTACCCGGTCTCTCCTGATTTAGCGCTTGCTTATATTGCTACTTTCCAGCAATACGAAGGCAAGCTGGTTTTTCATGTCTTTGAAGAGTTCCCGGAGCTGCGAGGAAAACAACAATGACAATCATCGCCGCGCCAGAGAAACCCGGTGCATCTAAACATATCCTAAATGAGCGCATCAGCACCCGCGCGTTCGGCATCACCGGCGCAGCAAAAACGCGGATCGCGCTGGTCGGGGCAGGCGGCAACGGCAGCCAGATGGTGTCCTGCCTTGCCCGCATGGACCGGGCGCTTCGCTCTCTTGGCCTGCCGCCGCTGTCCGTAACGCTGTACGACCCGGACACCGTTTCAACATCGAACGTCGGGCGGCAGCTTTTCTACCCGGACGATGTAGGGCTTTCTAAAGCCGTGGTTTTGATCCACCGGGCAAACACGGGCTTTGGGCTGGACTGGCGGGCCGTGCCGGCAGCATACGCGCCAAACGCGCTGTATACCCCGGACGGCGAAACAGACATCCTGATTACCTGCGTGGATACAGGCGCGGCACGGGCAAAGATCGCGGACGCGCTGTGGCAGCGGGCGGATGCGCCCTGCTATTGGCTTGACATCGGCAACGAGGACGCAACCGGGCAGGTCTGGATCGGCGAGTTCCCCCGATTTTTGGAAGACTGCTCGGCTTCTGGGCGGCAGCGGCTGACGTGCATCAATGAGGTGTACCCATGGTTCTTTGACGGCACGGAGCCGGAAACAAACAACCCGACGTGCAGCCTGGCAGAAGCTCTGGCGTCGCAGGACTTGTTCATCAATGACATTTGCACGCGGATGGGGGCGCACCTTCTATATACGCTGCTGCGCTATGCGGAGATCGAGCACCAGGGCTACTGGATCAACCTGCGCGACGGCAGCGTTCAGGCCGAGATGGTACCTAGCAACGCTCCCAGCCGCAAGGAGGCGAACACATGAGCTTTGATAGGCACGGGCGCGAAGAGCCGGGGCGCGATCTCCGCCCAGGAAGCGCAACCGCTCTTCGGCGCGGCTGCCGGTGCAGCGCGACCATCAACGGTCTCACGCAAGACATGATTGTAATGAGCAAAAACTGTCCGTTGCACCGAGGCTTAACAACTTGGCCGCCAAAAACCGAATCTGCCGAGAAAAAGGAGGGCTAACAAAGCAGCGAAAATAGGAGACGCCCATGACCGCACTTGTCGAAGCGTTTGACGCCGGCGTCAGGCTGGTGGTACGCACTCTCGCGCCAAAAATCAAACAATCTGAACTAGAAATTGAGCGAATGGAGAAAGAAATCCTCCTGCTCAAATGCAATCTCGAACATTTCACTGGCCCTAATTGGGACGCTTACCAAAGGATAATTTTTATTATGCAGACCACAGATGACAACGCTGCCCGAATCAAAGTGCAGGAAAAAGACCGCCTCGGCGCGGCAATCACCGGGGAAACCCTGACCGCAACCGTGGACCAGCCGACAAAGGCCAGCGTCGCCCAAGACCCAGCCGATCCGACCGCCTTCATCGTCACGCGCCTGCCGCTGGTAGGCGGCGACCCGGATGTTTTGACTGTGATTGTCACAATCGAAGACACGGCAAGCGGCATGACCGGCACGCAGACCGTGGAGTTTGATCCCGGCAAAGCGGCCGCTATGACGTTCGACACCGAGATTGCCCCGCTGCCCGGCGCGGCTGCGCCGCCAGCGCCTGTTGCCGTTGGCGACACCGTGACCCTGCCGTCAAACCCGGCTGACCCGGCCAGCCCGCCGGCAGACCACATCGTGACAGCAGTCGCAGCCGACGGGTCCACAGTGACCGCCCAGCCCGCCGCTGGCGGTGATCCCGTCACCGTGCCGGCAACAAGCGTCACAGTCGCCGCAAACGCAGGAAGCTAAACAGGCATTCAATCATAATGCTCTAGGCGGCAGGGAGCGCAGCGCTCCCTGCCGCCTTTCTCTGACGTGCAGCAGCCATACACTTTGGCATCAGTTTTTTGGAAGCAGTTTGAATGAACTCAGATTTTCGCCTGTCTATCGGTTATTTTCGCCACCCCAAGATCCAGAAACTTAAGCGCCGCTGCGGAAGCGACGGGGTGCTCGCCCACGTCCAGCTTCTCTCCTTTGCCGCTCAGGAGCGCCCTACTGGTGAGCTGACAAATATGGACTTGGACGACATTGCGATTGCATGCGACTATGCGGGCGAAGCTGAGCCGCTAGTCACGACATGGCTTGATCTGCGCTTGCTGGACCGGGCTGAAGATGGCACTTTGTCAATTCACGACTGGTCAGAACACAACACTTGGGCATCTGGCGCTAAAAACCGTTCACAGTCCGCAAAGACAGCAGCAGAAAATAAATGGGGGCAACAAGCCGCAGCGGCAGCACCGGCACCGGCACCAGACAAGCCGAAAACTAACGCTAAAAAACGAGCGCAGCGACTTTCGGAAGCGAGAGCCAAAGGAACCCACACGGAAGAAGAATGGGAAGCGATGAAGGCTCAGTACAATCTCACCTGCCTGCGTTGCGGACGCAGAGAGCCGGAAGTGAAGATTGTCAAAGATCACATCACCCCAATTTATATGGGCGGCAGTGACGCGCTGGACAATCTTCAACCTCTCTGCAAATCGTGTAATTCCAGCAAGGGACCAGATTGCACAGACTACCGCACGTCGGCAAAAGCGCCTGTGGTTTCTTTGGAAACGCCTGCGGCTTCCGCAAAAACCGCGTTTGAACGCCTTCCGAATGCCTGCGGAGCTAACGAAAACGCCTGCGGAACGCCTGCGGCTTTTTTGGAAACGCCTACTCTTATCTTATCTTCTCCTTCCGTTTCCTCTCCTTCCGAATCCCTTCCCTCCGTTCCGTTACCCAGCGAAGCGAATCCTACAACAACAACCTCCCTACCCTCCGCAGAGGCCGCTTCGTCCGGCGACAACCCACCGGAAAATTGCCCGGAAGCAGATGTTGTTGTTGCTTCTGAACTTCGTTCCCTCGGAGTGTCGGAGAACATCGCAGCGCTTCTGGTCGAGCGCAAGGGCTGCGAAGCGTGCCGCAAGCAGATCGAGTGGCTGCCGAGCCGGATCAAGGACCGAGAAGGCACGAAGCAGGCGGTTCGTGACCCCGCAGCAGCGCTTGTCAAGGCGATTGAAGACGGCTACGCGGTGCCGGCAAGCTATAGCCAAGGCAAGCGGCACCAGGCCGACCAGGAACACCGGGCGCGGCAAGCTGCCCGGCGGAACCAGGAAGCCAGGGGGCGCGAAGAAGCAGAACGTAGGACCACAGAAGCCGGCAAAGCGAAGATGTTTGCGCTGTGGAACCAGCTTCCGCCGGACCGGCAGACAGCAGTCAGCGAAGAAGCGACTAGGCGCTTCCGCGTCCAGTTTTCTGTTCACGTCAAAAAGCTCGACGAGCTTGGCGGCGACCCGCTGAAAATGTCTGTCGGCGCTCGGCTGCACTGGGAATCGCTGCGGGACGCGGTGCTGCTTGAACAAACAGAGATGCTTGAACAAACTGCAAGCTAGGAAGACAGAAATACTATGAACCACGCACTGATGAAATCAAAGGCCGGACATCCGTTTGAGCCGGTCGGCACGTCTGCTGAGATCTGGACCGACTTTCTGATTTGGTGGACCGTGCGCTGGCCGGGCCGTTGCCTGCCCTGCAAACACGGCCTGCATAACCTGTGCGGTCTGACGGGCCTGTCCAAAACGCAGGTTGCCGAGCTGCTCGAAAAACAAACGCCGCCAGCATTGACACCTCTGAAAAATAGCATTCCAAAAATAGCATTCCAAAACTGCTAGGCAAAATCGCTGAACCTCTTGTAAATGCCAAGAACACTTGCTATAATTTCCCATATCCTTTTCGCACCGAGGGTAATGCGCCCCCTCACCAAAATTGTAATTTCCTTACAATCCAGCGTAGCTACTGCTTTGCCTAAAAACACAGCAGGGGCTATGACTGGATTTTTTGTTACCCGTCTTCTTCAATCCATGAGCAAAAATAAACAAGCGCGGCAGGCCCGAGCCGCTGCCCTGAAGGCCGCGCAGGCGACCAGTGGTGGCCGCGCCGGAGACGTTGCCAGCGCCGGCGGCTGCCGCTGGCCGTCAGACATCGAGGAGCTTGCGGACCGCATTCAGCAAGCGCCAAGTGCGGTCTCAAACCATGACCGGGACCTTGTGGCCCGGATGCTGCCGCTCGGCAGCGTGACGCGCCGCGACGGGTCCAGCATCAGGCCGCGCTACCGCGATTCAGTAGATTTTTGAAGTGTCGCCAATTGGCGACACTTCCACAACTTCCACACATAAAAAGGGCAGAAAATGGCAGAGCGTAAGCCAAATGCCGCCGAAAACTGGCCTGACAAGTTTCTGGCTTCCTACGCCAAGTGCGGCAATATCACAAAAGCCGCGAAAGCGGCAAAGGTAGATCGCAAAACCGTCTACAATCGCCAAGAAGCTGACGCAGAGTTTGAGGCGGCGATGAACGCTGCCCAGGAAGAAGCGGTTGACCTGCTGGAAGAAGAAGCGCGGCGGCGAGCTGCTGACGGGACGCTTAAGCCCATCTTCTACAAAGGCGAGAAAGTTGCAACGGTCCGCGAATACAGCGACACGCTGCTGATCGTGCTTCTGAAAGCGAACCGCCCGGAGAAATACAAAGAACGTGCAGACATCACCAGCGGCGGCAAAGTCATCAAAGCTTACATCGGCTTTGATACGGAACAGGTCTGACCTCACCACTGCCAACCGTCCTTACCAGCCCTACGGCGGCGGTATAGAGATCATGTTTGCCCGTGACGGCGAAGTGGTGATGAGCGGCCCTGCCGGCACAGGCAAGAGCCGGGCCTGCCTGGAAAAGCTGCACCTGTGCGCCCTGAAGTATCCGGGGATGCGCGGGCTGATTGTTCGTAAAACGCGCGAAAGCCTTACCGAAGCGGCGCTTGTCACCTACGAAGACAAGGTTTTGCCGGAAGGCAGCCCGATCTGCGCCGGGGCGCAGCGCCGAATGCGGCAGGGGTACCATTACCCGAACGGCTCGGAGATCATTGTCGGCGGCCTCGACAAAGCGCAGAAGGTCATGTCCACCGAATACGACATGATCTATGTCCAGGAAGCCATCGAGCTTGAGGAAAACGACTGGGAAGCCTGCACGACGCGCCTTCGGAACGGCGTCATGCCCTACCAGCAGCTTTTCGGCGACACCAACCCGGATGCGCCGACTCACTGGCTGAAGCGCCGCGCCGAGAACGGCCAAACCCGCCTGATTGAAAGCCGGCACGAAGACAACCCCTCGGTCACGCCCGAATATCTCGCTAAACTGGACGCGCTGACCGGCGTTCGCTTCTTCCGCCTCCGCAAAGGGCTGTGGGTGGCTGCCGAGGGCATGATCTACGACGGCTACGACCCAGCCGTTCACCTCATCAATCGTGATGATCCGCGCTACGGCCTGCAAAACGGCATCCCCCCGGACTGGCCGCGTTTTTGGGGAGTGGACTTCGGATACACCAACCCGTTCGTCTGGCAGGCATGGGCGCAGGACCCGGACGGGCGGCTGTTTCGCTACCGCGAGATTTACAAAACGCATGGGCTGGTGGAAGACCATGCGGAAACAATCAAGCTTGCTTCCGCAGGCGATCCGTTTCCGCAGGCGATCATTTGTGACCACGACGCCGAAGACCGGGCGACATTGGAGCGCAAGCTGGGCCTGACAACGATTCCCGCCTACAAAGACGTGTCGCCAGGCATTCAGGCGTTTGCAAGCCGGCTCAAGGTGGCTGGCGACGGCAAGCCGCGCCTCTTATTTTTGCGCGATTCCCTGTACGAAGCGGACCCCGATCTGGTCGAAGCGAAGAAGCCGACTTGCACCGAGGAAGAAATCGGCGGCTACGTTTGGGATGTGACCAACGGCCAGAAAAAAGGCGAAGCGCCCGTCAAGAAAAATGACCACGGCCTGGACGACGGACGTTACGTTGTCGCTCATGTGGACTCCATTACGGACGACGATGAGTTTGTCGGCTCGGCGCGGCCTATGATCCGGGCCGCCAAAGGCTGGAGCGAAAAGCAACAAAATGGCCGAAGCGACAGACAAGCAGGCAGAAGATAGCCAGGCGGTCCGCCGGACGCTCCTGAAGGGCGCAGGCGGCAGGCAGACCCAGCCGCAGAATGTCAACCCGTTTGGCGGGATGCCGTATGCGTTTGTGCCGCGCCGAATGCTGTCCGGGATTGACCTCGCCCGCTACCGGCCTGAAGACTTTGCCCCGTGGCAACTGATGCAGATCCTCGCCGATAGTCACACCGACGTTGGCCTTGCGCTTTGGAACGTGCTTCGGCTCGGCACCAAAGGCTTCAGCTATGAAGTCAAAACGCTGACCGGGGGTGATGACGGCGAAGGCAAGCTTCTTCTCGATGGTTTGGTCGCGCGGCTGAACCCGAAGGCCGGCGGCGTTAAGGCGGTCCAGATTCAAATGCTGCTGTCGTGGTACCTGTACGGCGCGATCTGCTGCGAAATGGCCCTGGCGGACACTTTGAAAGACGTGCTGGATGTGTTCCCGGTCAACCCGTTCACGATCCAGTTTGAGCGCGACGCGGCGACGCAGGCGCTTGTCATGTTCCAGCAGCAGCTTTACCAGGCGATGGGGCCGGGCGGAGCGACGCAGGCAAATCCGGTCGCGCAAAAGGGCGTTCCCGGCACGACGGCAGGCGGCTACCGGCGCCTCAATGACCTTCTCATTCACTACGTTCCCTGCGACCCGACAATTGACGACCCCTACGGGCGCATCCCGTCGGCCACGGTCATCAACGAAGTGTTCTTCGACATCCAGTTCCTCGCCGACCTTAAAAAAATCGTTCACGGCGTCGGCACTCCGAAGTACGTCATCAAGATTATCGAGGAGATCCTGGCGAAGACGTGTCCGCCGGCAATCAAAAACGACCCGAACAAGTACGCGGCCTGGCTTGACGACCGCATCGCCGAAGTGCAGGCGGCGTTTGACGGCCTCGAGCCTGAAGACGCTTTTGTCATCTTCGACAGCGTGGAACCGGACATTCTTTCGGCGAAAACCAGCACGAACATTATGGGCCTGGTGACGCCGCTGTCGCGGGCTATCGAGCGCCGCATCATCAAAGCCCTGAAAATGATGCCGATCCTGATGGCCTCGAATGAAGGCACAACGGAGACACACGGCAGCGTCCAGTTTGAGATTTTCGCCGAAGGCATTGCTTCGGCGCAGGACGCGATCAGCGGCATCTGGGCCGCGTTCTTTAAGCTGTACCTCGAACTTTGCGGGCGTCAGTGCCTCGTGACATGCGAATTTGCGGCGATCAAGACGGCAAACCGGCTCCTGGTGGCAAACGCGGAAAACAAAGAAATCCTGAACGCGATGCTGAAGGAAGCCGCCGGCTACATCAGTCACGACGATGCAAGCATTGACATCACGGGCAGCCCTGCCGTCGGCCCCGCGCTTGACGGCCTTTTGGCAACCATCGTGCCGCCACTGACTGCGCCGTCTGCCGAAGCGCCGGCTGCCGCCCGCAGCTTCACCGAAGCCGACTTTGCCGAGCTTGACCGCCGCGCCGAAGACATGTTTTCCCGCTTCTGGGACGAGAAGCAAAAGAAAGAGGTTGACGATGAGCTTGAAGTTCTCGCCTGACAAAAAGCGCGTTTACTGCAACGGCTGCTCGCAGTTCCAGCCTGTGATGACCCAGCAAATTGATGATGACGTGACCCTTGTGTGTAGTGCTTGCCTGCATCCCATTTCCAGTAAGCCGGCAGATTTGGGAGCCGCGCTCACGATTATCAAGGGCGAGTTGCCTGCGGTGGAGACCAGAGTCACGTTGACGGAAAAAGGCGCAAAGGTTTTGGAGCAAACAAAGCCGCTGCCGAAGCCGCAGACCGACACCCGGCCCGGCACTGTGGAAGGAACTCGCTAATGAGCGCAATCACCCTGGAACGATTTGCAGACGCGATGGCGGCGGACGAAGTGCTGGTCGGCGCACGGTTTGAGGCCATGACCGAAGACGACCACGCGGCGGCGCTCGACCGCGCCGTCAAGGTCATCAACCGCAAACACGCGCGGACGCCGCAGACCGCCGAAAACCTGCACATCTTCCCGGCGGTGATGAGTACCGACGCGGTAGACAGCCACTTTTCCCGCATGGACGACTCGACGCTGAAGAATTACGCGAAAGACGCGGGCGAAGGCGTTCCGTTCATGAACTCGCACCGCACCGGCGGAAGCGGCAGCGAGCTTCCCCTGGGCCACACCTACGAAGGCAGCTATGAAGACGGCGCGGCGACAGGCGGCGCAGGTCAGGCGGCAAGGAAAGTCGCAAAAGCCGGGATCTACATGCTGCGCGGCTTGCGCCCGAACGGGGACGCCGGCACGGCCACGGACGACATGATGCGGGCCATTGACGGCGGCACGGTCCGGGACGGCAGCGTCGGCTTTTACGGCGGCAAATCAATCTGCGACGTGTGTGGGGGCGACGTTCGGGACTACGCCGCCTGCCCGCATATCCCCGGCACCAGCCGCAAGACCGAGAACGGGCGGATTGCCACCTACACGGTCAAGGGAGCGCACCTGCGCGAGTTTTCCGGCGTGTATGCCGGTTCTACGCCTGGGGCAATGTTTTCGCGGAGCGCCCTCGATAAAACCGAGCGGGCGATTGTGGACAAGCTGATCGGAGCCAGTGAAGTCAGCTACCTGGAAGACCACTACCGTCTGGCGCTGACGGGCAGCCGGACACACTACAGCTTTGCCGGCAAAACAGGTAGTGAACCAAACGATGACGAGCGAAAGGAAGAAGCTGAGATGAACGCAAAAAAACTGCTGGACGTCGTAATCGTGCGGACTGTATCCAAACTGCCGGACGACGTGCGCAAGTCGCTTGAAACCGTAAGAAGCACGATGGACGACGCCAGCGCGGACATGGAGCCGGTGATAGCCGCCTTTGAGCGCATGGTAGAAATCAGCCACGAAAGCGGCGATCTGCTGGCAAGCTTCCGGGCGGCGGGCGTTGCGACAATTGAGGAAGCCCGCGCCTTGAAAGCCGATGGAGAAGACGGACGCGCTTATCGCAAAGACCTGATTGACGAGGCGCTGAAAACGGGCGTTCGGGCGCACGGTGAACACTTCTCGAAAGACATCTATGAGAAAATCCTGAAAGATCCAGCCCGCAGCGTGGCCGACATCAAGGGGATGCGCGACGACTGGGACAAAGCCGCCCAGAAGCGGCTGGCGGGTGTGGACGCAGAAGGCAAGCCGCTGGCAGGAGGCGGGCGGCAGACTACCCCATTGACCGGCTTTGAGAGCGTCAACACGCCCACAGGCACCGCTCCCAAACGGCAGGGAAGCACAAAGAACTTCCAGGCCAAGCGCTAACATCAAGTTCAAGCGCTAACCCGCGTTTCGGTAACCCGCGTTTCGGTAACCCGCGTTTCGGTAACTCGCATTTTATAAGGAGACAGACATGTCGAACCCTCGAGATATTCGTTTTTATGATGAGCTGGAATACCACGGCACGACCTTCAAGTCCGATGGCACCATTGTTTTTAGCCAGGTCCCCACTTACGGCACGAACCATTCCAGCCAGATTGGGCTGGCCGTTGCGCTAGTTGGACCAGGGCAGGTTGGCCTCGGAGCTACAGGCAACCCGCTGATCGGCAAGCTGAAGTCCGTGGAAGCGGACCTGAACTGCGCCGTACAGGACGAAGGCTACATGCAGCTTGGCTTCCCGGTCAATGACGCCACCGCGCCCGTTATTGGCAGTCCGGTCGCCGTGGACGGCACGGGCAAAGTCGTCAAGGCCGCATCCGGCCTGAACACCGTGGACTCGGTAGATACGGTCGGCATGACCTGCATTGTGCGAATTGCCTAAGCCGTTTAGATTTAGGCTTTGTGTTTTTAAGGAGAGAATGACATGACGACTCAGGTCAAAGAAGGTTTTATCGACACGTTCCGCAGCTTTGATGCCCACCCGGAGCGCGGCGCAAAACTCTACGAAGAAGCGGTCAAAGAAAAAGTGCCGTTCTCGACGTGGCTTGCCGACCGCGCCCTTGATTCCGGGCAGTTCAAATTGAACGCCGCCGGCGAAGTCAGAAGCGACGAGGGCCTCGATCCGTATGAGGAGCTTTTGCGGGAATGCAACATCCGCGTCACAAGCGACGAAAAGGCCGGCGTCTACTGCCACTCGATGGAGCGCTTCTTTGCCTCCGACCAGCCGTTTTCGCCCATCTTGTTCCCGGAGTTCATCAACCGCACGCTCCGCAGCCCGCTCATTCAGACGGACATTCTGGACGAGCTGATTGCAAACTACGCGCCCGTGGACGGCGCGGCGGTGCGGATGCCGTACCTTGACATCCCCAGCCCGTTCACCGGCAACGTCCAGTACCGGCAGATGTCTAGGGTCGCGCAGGGAGCCGAGATCCCGCCCACCACCATTAAAGAAAAAGAGCAGGTCGCAAACCTGTTCAAGTATGGGCGCAGCCTCAAGATCACTTACGAAGCGCTGCGCCGCATCCGCATTGACCTGTTCTCTATCCTCGTGTCCCAAATTGCTTTACAGGCGAACCTCGATAAAGCAGGCTCGGCGGTGGACGTGGGGATCAACGGCGACGGCAACGGCAACCCGGCGATGAACTACAACCTCACGACCCTTGACCCGACGACGACGCCTGGCGCCCTGACCTACGCGGCCTGGCTTGCCTGGCAGCTTGCGTTCTACCCGTATGACCTGACCACGGTGGTCGGCGGCAAAAACGAGATCATCAAAGTGCTGGTGATGACGGTGCCGGGGCTGAACGCCCAGAACGTGTTCACGCTGCTGCGCCCTGGGCCGGTCGAGAACAGCGTCGAGCTGCCGCAGGGCCTGTTCCACCAAGTTCGCATGATTTACCTGCCGTCCATGACGCCGGGGCTTTTGTTTGGCCTCGACAAGCGCTTTGGCATCGAGCAGCTTAATGAAATCGGCGGCACGATGACCGAGACGAACAAGTGGATTTCCCACCAGTTCAACGAAATTGTCATTAGTGAGGTCGTCGGGCATGACAAGATTTTGGTGGATGCCTGCCGGACGCTGAATTTGAACGCTTAACATAACCCTCCCCTATGAGGGGAGGGCGGAGAAAAATTATGGCAAAAACGATTTTTGTGTGTCTCGCAGCAGTCTTTTTGACTGGGATCTGCACCGACAATGACCCGGCGCACCCGAACGGCCCGCACGTTGTCGTCACGCAGGGCAAAGGCACTGACCGCCCTGTTTACGAAGTCTCGGAGAATGTCTACATCAAAGAGAAAATCCGCGAAGGCATCTTGGAAGAAGTGCGGGACTTTGACGGCGTTCCCCGAAATAGCCCGGAGCATCCCGACCATATCGACAATCCGGCCAACAAGCCGAAGGACGACAAGGAAACGCTCAGTCAGCTAAATGCGCTTGCGGCGGCTCCTGCCGGTTACAGCGAAGACGACGTGCAGGGGATTGTGCAGCGGGCGCTCGAAGCGCAGGCGCAAAAGCAATCTGCCGGCCAGCAGGAAGCGATCAAGAAGGCAGTTGCAGAAG
>CAXTRL010000005.1:0-248 GCA_964246575.1 uncultured Armatimonadales bacterium | reverse complement strand
CGCTGGCGGCGGCAAAGCCTTAGCGAAAAGACGGCGGACGGAAAGAACTTGCCATGACAATCTCACAAACCCTTACGTTCACGCCAGGCCAGCCGGTGCATTTGCTAGGCGCAGGCGAACTTGAGTTCATTCCTGACCCGCCGCCGCCTGCCGCGCCTGGCCGGCCTGTCTTCGGCAAGCCTTACACCAACCCGCACACGGACGGCAGCCGGCGCGTCGTCGCCCATAAGCAGGTGTCGTGCTTTGAG
>CAXTRL010000004.1:28184-29943 GCA_964246575.1 uncultured Armatimonadales bacterium | reverse complement strand
GGGAAGAACTGACTGCGTCAGCTTCTCCTGCCGCCCAGCGGCCTGCGCTCACGACGCCTGCCGATGTTCTGGACCAGATGGGTTCAGTTCCGCCGAGCGAGCCTACGGTGCAGACGATGCCTGGCTTCGGCGGCGTCGGCACACGGCTGGTTGCCGTGCAGGGACCCTATGCCGGCCAGTCGTTTCCGTTGTCCCATGCTGCCGTTGCGATTGGCCGCGCCCCAGAGCGCGACATCGCCCTGCCTGCGGACACGTCCGTTTCCCGCTCCCATGCCCGCATTACCTATGTCGACGGGCGGCACTTTATCGCCGACGACGGCTCTTCCAACGGTACCTTTGTCAATGGCGGACGCATTTCCGACCCCCGCCTGCTGTCTTCCGGGGATACGATCACGCTTGCCGAGACTGCGTTTCGGTACGAATAGAAGTTGGGATAAGAGGGCATGGAATACAATCTGCTTGGCAGGTCGGGCTTTCGGGTCCCGGCCCTTTCTTTCGGCACCGGCACGTTCGGGGGACGCGGCAAGTTTTTCGAGGCATGGGGCGGCAGCGATGTTGAGGAAGCGACGCGGCTGGTTGACATTTGCCTGGATGCCGGCTTGACGATGTTTGACAGCGCTGATGTTTACTCCGGCGGCCTCGCGGAAGAAATTTTAGGCAAAGCGATTGCCGGACGCCGGGACTCGGTGCTGATTTCCACTAAAGCGACGTTCCGCATGAGCGACGGCCCGAATAATGTCGGATCTTCTCGTTTTCATTTAATCAGATCGGTTGAGGCGTCCCTGCGCCGCCTGGGCACAGACTATATTGACTTGTTCCAGCTTCATGCGTTTGATGCGCTGACGCCGGTTGAAGAAACACTTGGCACGCTGGACGATTTAGTCAAAGTCGGCAAGATTCGTTATATCGGCTGCTCGAACTTCTCCGGCTGGCACTTAATGAAGTCTTTGGCCGTTTCTGAAAACTACGGCTTGGCGCGGTATGTCGCGCATCAAGCGTATTATTCGCTGATTGGCCGCGACTACGAGTGGGAGCTGATGCCGGTGGGGTTAGACCAGGGCGTCGGCGCAATGGTTTGGAGTCCGCTGGGCTGGGGCCGCTTGACCGGCAAAATCCGGCGCGGACAGCCGCTGCCGGAGCAGAGCCGCCTGCATGTAACCGCCGATTCCGGACCACCGGTTGCCGATGAATATGTTTATAGGGTAGTGGATGCTTTAGACGCTGTGGCGGCGGAAGTCGAAAAGACCGTGCCGCAGGTCGCGCTTAACTGGCTGCTTCAGCGTCCAACCGTGTCCAGTGTTATTATCGGCGCTCGCAACGAAGACCAGCTTCGGCAAAATCTTGGGGCGGTTGGCTGGAACTTGACAGCAGATCAAGTTGCGCGTCTGGACGCTGCAAGCCAGGTCATACGCCCTTATCCCTATTGGCATCAAGCCGGCTTTGACCGCAACCCATTTCCAACTTCTTGACTTGTTTCAATTTCTGAGATTATGCGGGCCGCAGGCTGTCCAAGAACTCCAAGCTTTTGAGGTCGCGCTCTAAGCGGAAGCGGAGGGAGCGGCGGAGGGCGAGGCGAACTTGGTCCAGGCTTTTGGGGCCGGCAGGGGGTAGGGCAGACAAAGCTTCGCCGCCTGCGGGGCCGAGGGCATCCAATGCTTGCAGGAGGCGCATCCCTCCCATGCCGAGGCCGCTGTGGTCGGGGTTTGACTCGGGGTGAGCGTGGCGCGGGCAAAGTGCGCCGCCGAGGGACGCGGACAAG
>CAXTRL010000004.1:26021-28174 GCA_964246575.1 uncultured Armatimonadales bacterium | reverse complement strand
CTTCGTCGCGGGGGAAGTCGCCGGGCAGGGATGTCCGGCAGACAGCGCAGGCGAAGATGTCCGGGGCGTAGCCGAGGTCGCCGAGAAGCTGCACTTCAAACCAGCGGGCCGCAAGCTCCGGCACGGGCAGCGATTGGACTTGAAGCAGGCCGTTGTAGAATAGATCGTACAAGATGGGGTTCGGGGCGTGGTCTTCGACAGAGTGTTCCACTAAATCCGCGAGGTACAGGCCGTGGGCGAGGCGGATGAGTTCTTTGCGGAGGGCGGAAAAGGACTCCTGCACTTCCACCTGCGTCACGATTTCCAGCGATTTGCCGGATGCCAGACCAAAGCGGGTGCAGGTCAGAACCTCGGTTGCGCCGGACAAGCGCGAGACGGCCTTACGCGCTCCTTTGGCGATCGCGGAGAAGCGCCCGAGACCGGGCGAGTAGAGGGTGAGAATGTTGTCGGTTTCGCCGAAGTGGCGGCGGTGCAGGACAATAGCATCTGTGGTGTAGGCAGGCACATTCTCATTATACCCGCAACGGTTACGCCCGCGAAGCGTAGGCGTCGTAGAGCGCCGCGCCGGAAGAAGTGCCGAGGCGGCTTGCTCCGGCGTCCAGCATTTGCAGCGCCGTTTCAACCGTCTTAATGCCGCCCGATGCTTTGATGCCGATGGGGGACGCGCCGACGGCGCGGCGGATGCGCCGGATGTCGTCGGCAGTTGCGCCGCCCCCTGCCGTGCCGGTGGATGTTTTCACGAAGTCTGCCCCGGCTTCCTGCACGAGGCGGCTGGCAAGATCAATCTCGTCCGGCGAAAGATAACATGTTTCAATGATGACTTTGAGCAGGGCCGCGCCGCGCACGGCGTCGGCCACCCCGCGCAGGTCCGCCAGCACACCGTCGTAGTCGCCGGACTTGAAGCGGGCCAGGTTCATCACCAAGTCAATTTCCTGCGCTCCGTTGGCGACGGCGTTTTTGGCTGCGTGGACTTTCGCCAGCCTCGTGTCTGCGCCGTAGGGGAACGCGGCAACCGTGCAGACTTTAACGTCCGTGCCGCTCAGGGCGCGTGCCGCCGCGCCGACCCAGCAGGGCAGAATGCAGACGGCGGCAAAATGCCGCGCCGCGCTTTCTTCGCAAAGATGCAGCATTTCGTCGCGGGTGGACATGGGCCGCAGCAGCGTGTTGTCTATGGTCTTGGCGAACTGCTCTTTGGTGTACATGACGCTAAAACTGCCGCCGCGTTGCGGCCTTCCACGACGCGACAAGCGCCTTTACCCCCGACAAGTCGCTGCCTTGATGCGTATCCAGAAAGTCTACTAAAGCGCTGCCAATGACCGCGCCGTCGGCGAGTTCCAGCACTTGACGCACATGCTCCGGGCGGGACACGCCGAAGCCGACGCACAGCGGCTTGTCGGTGGCGGCGCGGATGCGGGCCAGCAGTCCGGCAAGCGCCGGGTCCATCTCAGCCCGTGCGCCGGTGACGCCGGTGCGGGACACGCAGTAGACAAAGCCGGTGGTGTTTTCGGCGATCAAGGCGATGCGGTGCGGGGTGGAAGTCGGCGCGACCAGGAAGATGGTGGCGAGGCCGGCCTGCTCCGACGCCGCTTTCCACGGGGCGGCTTCTTCCGGGGGCAGGTCGGTCAAAATGGTTCCGTCAGCCCCGGCCTCAGCGAACGCCTGGGCAAAGCGGGTTAGGCCGTAGCGCAGCGCCAGGTTATAGGAAGTCATCAGGACAATCGGCACGTCAGTAAGAGCGCGGCTGTCCCGGACCATTTGCAGCACCGTGTCGGGGGTGACGCCGCGCTCCAAAGCCCGCTGGGACGACGCCTGGATAATTGGGCCGTCGGCCAGCGGATCGGAGTAAGGGATGCCAAGTTCGACAACGTCTGCCCCGGCCTCCGCCAGCGCGGCGACCAGCGCCGGTGTGCCGTCAGCGGACGGATCGCCTGCCGTGATGAACGTCACCAATGCGCCTTCACCGTCGGCTTTGAGCCGGGCAAATGTTTGGTCTAAGCGATTTGGCATAAGAATGATAAAAGAGCGAAAGTCCAATAGGCAAACATCAAGTAGAAGGGCGAACACAAGGTTCGCCCCAAAGAAATAGGATTGGGAAATTTAGGGCGCGCACCGATTTTTAGCCCCAGACAAAAAAAAAAACCGGTTTGATAAGC
>CAXTRL010000004.1:0-26011 GCA_964246575.1 uncultured Armatimonadales bacterium | reverse complement strand
TTTGGTCTAAACCCTGGTCCCCCCATTTTTTTTTTTTTTTTTTATTGTGGGCCGCTACCTTGGTGGCCCCCCTTCTCGAAAACAAAACCGTGTTAGAGCAGCCCCAAGCGAACCGCGACGGAGTCAACGTCCTTGTCACCGCGCCCGGATAAACAAACAATGATGTTTTGTTCCGGAGACATTTGGGGGGCCATTTTGCGGAGATGAGCGAACGCATGGGCCGTTTCGAGTGCCGGAATAATGCCTTCGGTGCGAGCAGTCCATTGGAACGCCTCTACGGCCTCTTCGTCCGTGATGGAAACATACTCAGCGCGTCCGATTTCCTTAAAGAAGGCGTGTTCGGGGCCGACGCCGGGGTAATCTAGGCCCGCCGAAATGGAATGTGTTTCAATGACCTGGCCGTAATCGTCCTGAAGCACATACGACGAGGAGCCGTGCAGGACGCCTTTGGACCCTGCGGTCAGCGTCGCCGCGTGCTTTTTGGTGTGAACGCCGTCACCGGCGGCTTCGACACCGATCAGCCGGACGGCTTCATCGCGCACGAACGGGTAGAAAATGCCCATCGCATTGGAGCCGCCGCCGACGCAGGCGACTACCGCGTCGGGCAGGCCGCCGGTTTCTTCTAAGATCTGCTGCCGAGCTTCAATGCCGATGACGCTCTGAAAGTCCCGCACCATGGTTGGGTAGGGATGCGGCCCGGCCACCGTACCGATAATATAATGCGTGTTGTGGACGTTCGTGACCCAGTCCCGCATGGCTTCGTTCAGCGCGTCTTTAAGCGTCTTGGTCCCCGACGACACAGGCCGCACTTCCGCGCCGAGAAGCTTCATGCGGACGACGTTCAGCGCTTGCCGCTTCACGTCTTCCTCGCCCATATAAACAATGCACTCGTAGCCGAACTGAGCGCAGGCCGTGGCCGTGGCGACCCCATGCTGCCCCGCGCCGGTTTCGGCGATAATGCGCGGCTTGTTCATGCGCTTCGCGAGGAGTATCTGCCCCAGCGCGTTGTTGATCTTGTGCGCCCCCGTGTGGGCCAAATCTTCGCGCTTCAGCCAGATTTTCGCGCCGCCCATCTCACGGGTCATGTTCTCGGCATAGAACAGCGGCGTCGCCCGCCCGACATAGTTTTTGGCGTAGTAGTCAAACTCCGTTTGGAACGCCGGGTCGGCTTTCGCTTGAGCGTAAGCGTCCGTCAGCTCATCCAATGCCGGAATAATCGTTTCCGGCACGAACCGCCCGCCGAACTCCCCCCCAAACCGCCCCTGCGCGTCCGCCACATAGCGGTCTGCATTGGTGAGACCTGAGTTCGTTTCGACAAATTCGCGTGTTTTAAGAGCATCAATGCTGGTCGCCATAGAGTCATACTTCCTTCTCAAACGTGCATTCATTGTAGCACCGTGCGCGAAGGATGTCAACGGGAGGGCAGATGACAAATGGTGCGGATGACTTAATCATCCGCGCCGCGTTCCTGCGAGATACTAAACTTAGGCAGCCGGTTTCTTCTTGCGGGCCGCGATAACTGCGCCGCCAGCGCCTAATACCAAGAGCAGACCGAGGGAAACAGTCGTCGAGGCTTCGGGGACAGCGTTAGGGCTTTCAATCAAAAACCCACTTACGATCTGGCGCGTCGGACCATCGTTCTCGCTGCTGCCGCTTGCGCCGAGGTTTGGATCATTGAACCCAGGGATCAGTGGGAAGACATTAGTTCCAGTACCATTGTTGCTGCTGTAATTCGGAGCGAGAAACAGTTGCCCGCCGGTGGTAGCAAGGTTGTTGAAGACAAAACTGCCATCGTGTCCTGCATAACCAGTGAACAAATTATAAGCAGAGCCTGGCGAACCGCCTCCATAGTGAACGCCGGGAAATGAGTCCGTGACACCGCTTGTCGTGGTAATGTTAAAGGAAGAAACAGGGGTAGCTGGGCCGCCGTACATGATCTCAAAAGCGGGGTTGAAGACAAAAGAACCGGAGGCAGTTCCTCCGTCGGCAAATGTCACGCCGCTCAGGGTAAAGTATTCAATCCCTTGTGCTTCTGCGGAGGGAGCGGCAGCGCCGAGGGTGCACAGGCCGGCAACTGCCAGACCAAGTTTGATCGTCTGCGTAAAGTGCATGAGGAAACCTTTTCGTCAAACAAATATCAAGGCCCAAGTGCCTGCGGCGGGAGTAGAGCGGGACGCCGGTGACTTTACTCCCTGCACAAACCATGCCAACCAGGCACAAATGCGAGGAAATGACAATCTTTATTTTTGCGTGAGATCCCATTCGCGCACGGCGTGAACAAACGCTTTGATTTTGGCGTGGTCTTTGACGCCGGGCGAGGACTCGACGCCGGAGGCCACGTCTACGGCGTAAGGGCGGACGGCGTCTAGGGCGGCTGGGACGTTGTCGGGGGTGAGGCCGCCGGAAAGGATGATGGGGCGGTCGGTCAAGGCTTTGGCGCGGGCGGCCAGCGTCCAATCAAAGGTTTCGCCGGAGCCGCCGAGCTTAGTTTCGTGGTAAGCATCCAGCAGAATTGCGCCGACGGGGTCAGCGTAAGCGGCGATTTCGGCAAGGCTTGTTTCATCGCGCATACGGAACGCGCGAATCCGCGTGTGGGCAAAGCCGGTGGCGCGGGAAGCTTCCGGCGTGTCTTCGTAATGCTGGATATGGTCCGGGCAGTATTCTTCTTCCTCGCCGGGCTGCTGCACGACGACGACGCACTGGACAAACGGCGGCAGCGGTTCCCAGCAGGTGATGTCATAAAACTGCTGCGGGTCCACATAACGCGGGGAGCCGGGAACGGCGATAAAGCCGAGTGCGTCCGCACCGGCGTCCGCCGCCGCAAGCGCGTCTTGCCTGTTCATCAGGCCGCAGATTTTGATTCGGGTCATAGCAATAAGCATAACAATTCCAGCCTGGAAATGGTTCCCATCCCGGCAAACGGGAACTTTCCGCGTCTTGCCGACGCTAACGGCAGCGAAGGAGAAACTTTTATGCAAACCTATTCGCGCGGCGTTGCCGCTTGCGCCGCACTTCTCGGACTCGCTTTGCTCGCGCCGATAGCCCAGGCCAAAGGCCACGACAGCAACACCCTGCACAAGCTCGGCAACGCCCTTCAGTACCCAGTCCGCAAAGCGTCGGAAAACACCAGCGTTGTCGCGCACCGGGCCGTGGGAGAAAAATCAGTCGTGCATCGCCGCAACGGCAATAAAACGTACCGCGCGGTGGTCACGCCCAAAGGCAACATTCACCGCCTGCACCGGGTCGGTTACCACGGTTAAAAACAGTTTGCCCGGATACGAGAAGTATCCGGGTTTTTTCCTGGGGAGCAACCATCAATGACGGATGAAGAACTAGGGGCGCTGCTGCTGAAAAAGGCCCGCGCTGAGAACCGCATCGTCAAGCTGAATGCGGAAATCAAGACGGCGTCGGCGTCGCTCTTGAAGCTGGCCGATACGCTGGCAAGCAACCCCGGAGACATTCAGTTCAAGAACCTGCCGGGCGACGTAGGTCAGTGGCCGGAGCGGGTGGGGCGGCGCACGGAATTTGAGTGGGCGCAGGTGGATACCGGCGTCATCGCCCGGCGTTTGATTGACCTGCATAACGCGCAGGCGGACATTGACGAGGCCGACAAGCAGATCAGTGCCAGCGGGTCACTTTAAGAAGCCCCCTAGCCCCCAATAATGGGGAGCATAGGAAGATGTAGGGGCGTACCCCCGTGTGCGCCCTCTTAATCCGTGTGCGTCTCAGCACGGAACAAAAGAGGGCAGGCACGGAACAAGAAGGGCAGGCACGGAACAAGAAGGGCAGGCACGGAACAAGAAGGGCAGGCACGGAGACCTGCCCCTACGGGTTCTGATCAGGCTCCCCCATTATTGGGGGCTGGAGGGGCAGGCTTGCATTCTTTGGCGTCTTGTGTTACACTGCCTTCGGACTTCATGCTCCCTCGGCGCTGTTGCCGGCTGGCGTGTCCTCGAAAGGTTCCGCGTTCGCTCCATGTCCCGCTTTTCCCACCTGGTTTCACTTCTGCTTTTGGCCGTCACTGCGCCTGCCCTGGCACAGACGGGTGCAGGACAAACGGCAACTAGCCCCCTCGCACAACAGCCTAGCGTGGCAGCAGTCAACCCTGTCAGCCCCAGTCCCACAAGTCCAATTCCGACCAAGCCGCTTCCCCAAGTCGTGCCGACGCCGCCGACGCAAAGTTTGCCGGAAGAAGAAACCGAGGAAGCAATTTCGCTCCCGACAGACCCGGCGGCGTGGGCGCGGCAGACAATCACGGTCGCGTCCTGCGCCCAGCCTCCGACCATTGACGGCAAGCTGAACGACGCTTGCTGGAAGACGGCGACCAAAGCGTCGGGCTTTTTCCGGTACGGCGGCGGCCGTCCCGCGCCGGCGGCGGAGCAGACGCAGGCGTGGATTTGCGCGGACAAGACGCACCTATATTTTGCGTTCCGGTGCCTCGACGATCACCCGGAGCTGATCAAGGCTGGGGAAACCGTGCGGAACGGCAACATCGGCCAAGATGACTTTGTCGGCTTGGACATCGACAGCCAGAACAACCGGCGCGGCTTTTCCACCTTCATCGTCACGCCGCGCGGGACGCAGTTCGAGCAGATCGAAGGCGGCACCGCCGACAACATCACCTGGGCAGGCGACTGGACAACCGCCGTGCAGCGCACCAAGCACGGCTGGACCTGCGAGATGGCAATTCCGTTTGCGTTGATGCGCTACCCGCGCGGCGCGAACGCCTTCGGCATAGTGCTGTACCGCAAGCTGGGACGCGAGACCAGCCTGCAAGGCTGGCCTTATATGCCGCCGGCAGGCGTAGACAACTCGACCGAGCCGCAGTATTTGGCGGAGTTTACGGGGTTTGCGCCGCCGTTCTACACGCCGCGTCCGACGTTTCTGCCGTACACGCTTTTAACAGGCGGCACCGGCAACTCGGCGCGGGCGGGCGTGGACATCAAGTACCCGCTGTCGACAACGCTCACCGGCGTCGGTACGCTGTTCCCGGACTTCCAGACGATTGAGCAGGACGTTACCAACATCAACTTTTCGTATACCGAGAAGCTGCTGACGGACCGGCGTCCGTTCTTTGCCGAAGGCGCGGGCTTTCTGCCGCCGACGGACCTGTTTTACTCGCGCCGGATCGGAGCCGTAGACGAAGGCGTCAAAGTCGCCGGCAAGCAGGGCGACACTACCATTGGCTTTCTAGGCAGCAACACCAACGGAACGAGCGCTCAGGACAGCTTGGCGCTGAACGTCGCTAAAGACATCGGCTTGTACTCTCAGGCGGGGGTAGCGCTGACCGACGACCATATGCCGGGGCAGCCGGGCAGCAACGATGAGCGGGTGTACGGCTCCTACGGCTTGCGGCGTGGCCCGACCCGGTACACGCTCACGGGCTTCCATACGCAGTCCTCGCAGCAAGGCAGCCCAGGCGGCGGCGATGACCAGATCGAGCTTTACACCAGCGTGCCGTTCGGCAAGCCGAGCATTGACGCGGCATACAGCGACATCAGCTCGAATTTCACATCTGCGCTGGGCTTTGTGCCGGAAACCGATCTGCGCGGCTCCTACATTAGCCTCAATCAGTACAACCAGTTCGACAAAGGCGTCTTGGAAAAATATGATGTTTCACTCAACGCCAGCGCGTACCAGCACCATACGGGCGGGTTCTTTCACAATTCGCTCAATGCCAGCGTGTACGGCGCAAACCGCTCGGGCTACAGCCTCACGGCGGCGGTGACGCAGTCGCAGCGAGACCAGTTCCATGACCACACGGGAGACTTATCGCTGGGGTGGAACGGCAAAACGCTTTACCAGCGGGGCAGTGTGGAGGACGTGTTCGGGCGGCAGGCAGGTCAGCCGTACAACTTTCTGACACTGGGGCAGGGGGTATATGTGTCCCGTCCGTTCTCGGTGCAGCTTAACTACAGCCGCTTGAAGCTTGGGACAACGTCATCCACGCAGAGCATTCTAACGGGAACATACCGCCTCAACCCCTATCAGACCATCGGCGGGCGGGTCGTCAGCCAGGGCGGGGCAGATCAGGGAACAGGCCTCGGCACGGACATCTACTTCTCGTTCAGCCAGCAGGTGCGCCGGGGAACCGACGTGTTCCTGCTGTTCGGCGACCCGAACTCGCCGCAGACGCGGGGCAAGTTTACGCTGAAGCTCGTGCATCCGTTTTAGAAAGAGTCCCCCCAGTCCCCAATAATGGGGGAGTCAGACAGGAAAGAAGCGGCCCCTTCCTATCTTACATCATGCTCCCCCGTTATTGGGGGGGGGACTCTTACAAATCGCGCCGCTGGAACAGCACCAGGCCCAGCGCAAAGAAGAAGGCCATGTACAGCAAAATATAGGTGAGGTCTGCGCCGGACAGTGATGCCACTGTTGCCGCCTGCGTCGGATCACCCTGCGCCGCCAGCAGGCTGAGGTCAAGGCCCGCGCTGCCGGGTGGTGCCGGGCCGAAAACGCCCCCAGCGTCCAGCCCCCGCGTAATCCAGTGGTTCATGCGTCCGAGCGGCACGATATACCCCGCGATCTTGCTGAGAGTGTCAAGCGTTGGCACGTCTAAGCGGGTCGGCAGGGACAGATTGTGCAGCAGGTCCTCCGCCAGCGCGATCCCTGCCGCAATCAGCGCAAGGCTTGACGACAGCGCGTAAGCGGCGAAGGTTGAAAAGCAGAGCGTGAGCGTCGTAAACAGCAGGGGGAACAGGCCGGCGGCAAGAATGCCGCCCCAGATACGCGGGTGGTATGTCCCGGTCTGCTTCCAGATGCCCGCCGCCAGCAGCCCGCCCCAAACCAGGACGCAGACCGTCAGCAAAAACACGATCCCCAGCCACTTGCCGATGTAAATCGCCGCACGCGGCATCGGCTTCGGCACGATAATCGCCAGCACGCCTTGGTCTACTTCCGATGAAATCGCCCCGGCAGACAGCGCGACCGCCAGCACTGCTCCAAAGAACTTAATCGTCCCGCAGCCGAGCCAGGCAAAGATGCGTCCGGTGTTGTTCCGGGCCGATTCCATGTCAAAGCCCACCAAAGGGTTAGGCTTAATGTGCAGCGGCAGGAACGCGAAGCCGATATAGAGGGCGGAAATCACCAGCCCGGCTAAAAAGATGCGCCGCCGCACAGCTTCCCGCACGGTCAGCCCGGCCAGTGTCCAGATTCCGTTAAGCAATAGGTTAAGCCTCAATTAGATGCGAAAAGGACGAGGGAGTGAACTCCCTATGCCTCGGAAGGCATTACTTCGTATCTGCTGCAAGGTACTCGGAAGTACCACCTGTCCAGGGGACAGAATACAGATCATGCAGAGGGCGCGAAGCGTTTCTTCTGTCCCCTGGACAGATGGCGTTTCTGAACGCCTTCCAGCGAGGGAATTTACTCCCTTGCTTACTGGTCCCCTACGCCTCCACCACGCGGATAAATAAATCTTCCAGCGACTCGCGGCGCGGGATCAGCGACAGCAGCCGTCCGCCAGAGCCGATGACGGCGGCGGCAAGGTCGGGGACAACCGCTTCGTCGGGAATGGAAACGGTAATTTCCTCGCCTTCTACGGTGACTGTCCGGGCCAGGCTTTGGAGTGCGCGAACGAGGGGTGGGGAGATGTTCTGCACCCGCATCTCTACCGTGGACGGCGCGGCCAGCAGGTCATCCATCGAGCCGACGCGCACGACTTGGCCTTTTTTCAAGATCGCAACTTCATCGCAGGTCATCTCAATCTCGCCCAGCAGGTGCGAGTTCAGCAGGACCGTTTTGCCCTGCGCTTTCAGCTCCGCGACAATTTCCCGCACTTCGCGCCGACCTAATGGGTCTAAAGCGCTTGTCGGCTCATCTAGGATTACCAGCTCCGGGTCATTCAGGATCGCCTGGGCCAGCCCTGCCCGCTGCTGCATTCCTTTGGAAAACTCGCTCAGCTTGCTTTTACGCCGGTCGTATAAATTGACCATGTGCAGCACTTCCGGGATGCGCTTTTGCCGTGCCTTCAGCCCCATGCCATACAAGCGCCCATGCAGGTCCAAAAACTCTTCCGCCGTCAGGAATTCGTGGAACTGAAACTTTTCCGGCAGAAAGCCCAGCTTCGCCCGTGCTTCCAGATCGCCTAGCGGCCTGCCCAAAAGCGTCGCCGACCCGGAAGTCGGCGCGATGTTGCCAAGCAGCATGTTGATAGTGGTGGTTTTGCCCGCCCCATTCGGCCCGAGAAAGCCGAACACCTGCCCGCGCGGCACCGAAAACGACAAGTCCTGCACAGCGGTAAATCCGCCGCGTCCCAGCGTCCCGCCGTAGTCTTTCCGCAGATGCGACGTTTCAATCGCCGGCGCTTGCGTTTCTGTCATTTCTTGTTTCCTGTCCCTCTGCGCTCCCGCAAAAACCCGGCGATAATTACAAACCCCTGCGCGGCCATGATGCTGGTAACAAAATAGAAGATCAGCTCTTCCAGCGGCAGCGTTCCGGCGTAAACCCCAACCACCCGCGCCGGGTCTACCTGCCAGATGCCGCGCCCCAGCGCAAACGCATCACACGCGCCCAAATACGCCGTCGCTAGTCCCACCGAGACGATCAAAAGCCGCCGCCAGCGCCATAGCTCCCGCCAGCCTGCCGCCCACTGCACCGCAATCACCGGCAGCGCCCAGCTTAACTCATAAATTAAATACGTCCAAGGCTTCAATAGAATAGTCTCAAAGCTTTGTGCCGCCCGCGCTTGGCTTCAGCCATTTTGCCAGAACCGCGACCAACGAACAAATCAAAATGCCCTGCGCGAAATAAAACGCATATTCTTCCCACGGCAGATACAGCACAAAATGGCTCGGCGGCGCAAACTTGGGGTCAAACGTCCACAGCTTGGTCTTCGCCGCATGATTATCCCAGGGCGACGTCCACACAAACGCCAGCCCGCAGACCGCCCCGCACGCCGCCGTCAGCCGCTCGTTCCACCGCCCGCGCAGCGCAACCGCCAGCGCAGCAATCGGAACACACAAAAATACCCCCAAAAACTGCGCGTAGGTCACAAACGCCCCTGTCTACGCTTTTCCGCCATTCCCTCAGCGAACTTCCGCCCAGTGTCCTCAGACCATCTTCCCTCGCCGCCACTTCCAACCAGTCCTATATGGCCCTTGAACAAGTCATAGGCTGAACCTTCCGACTCATCGGTTTCTTCTTCCACTTCAGCGTCCGCAACTGCGATCAAATACTCCGCCGGGTTTTGGCCTGCCCGCTCCGCTTTTTTGCGAAGGCGGCTCTCGACTTCAGGTTTGAGTTCCAGCACGACAGTCATTTTGTTCCCCTTCTACAAGTCTTTCCAAGCTTCGTCTTCTTCCAGCCTAAGCCAATCTTTCGCCAAAGCAGACTCGCTCAAAAGATAGGTTGCCATTGAATCTATGTCAATGCCGCAAACTTGCCCTGCGTCGTCAAAGTCAAAAACAACGCCTGGCGAAACTTCTTGCGCCTCTGCGCTCGGCTTGTCGCTCAAGTCAATGTAAAGCGAGTCTGTATCAGCATAATAATGGATGCTCATTTGTTAGGATTGATCGCGCCATGTTCTTGGGAAATTCGCCCCAAAATCTTGGTAGCGGGAGTTTGAATTGAGGATAATCAAATTCTCGCGGGTTCTGGTAATTGCTGTGTACATCAAAGCATCAAGCACTTCTACAGAGAACCGCGATCTTTCTGGAACATATACAATGACATTGAACACTTCCCAACCCTTAAAACTATGAATCGTTGACATCTTTAAGCGGCCATCCCCCATCCAGAAAGCCTTCTTGTGTTTATGACCAGGTCGTTCATCATCATCTTCAAAGACGTGATTCACTTCTACGCCTCGCTCCTTGAAGAATTCCACACACTCTTTCCCCTTGAACCGGTCTGGCAGAAGGATGACTATATCAGAAGGGCTTGTTTCCTCATCTTTTAGGGTGTTGTAAGCTTTTTGAACTGCTTGTTTCCAATCCAATGGGTTTATTTCGTCCCAAATAATGTGCGGAGAGTAAACACGAAGACTGCCATTTACAACGGGGAAACTTCCTTGTTCTATATGTTCAATTTGAACTTCTTTGTTTAATTCGAATTGTTGAGCAAATTGCTTCGCGGCGTACGCTACTTTTAACGGCAAGCGGTAGACTGTTTTAAGTTCTTTTTTAGCAGATTTAAATCTCGTTTTCAATCCTCTGACATCATTAACCCATGTTGACTCCCTTGCAAATATGTTCTGCTTCTGGTCGTAGACAAATAGCATTTCATCATTGGGCAACAAAAATTGGCACAGCATCTTGTACCATTCTATGTGGAAGTCTTGCCCTTCATCTATAAGAATGGCATCATATTTCACGTAGTTCTTGCCATTAATCGCCTTCAACACCAAATTAGGTACTGTATTTCTAAACAGTTCTTCTCTTTCTTGTTCAGTTGTGTCGCCACCGGGCCACGGCACATCGAACTCGTTCAAGATATCTTTGCAGAAGCCATGAAAATAACCGAACCTGATTTTCCCCCAACTGAACTCAAATGGCGCTCGCTTAAGTAGATCTTTTATGTAATGCCATAAGGTGATGTTAAAGGTCAGTATCAGGACGCTTTTGTTCTGTTGCGCCAGGTATGCCGCCCGATATGCGATAACGTGTGTTTTTCCGCTACCTACTACACCGTGTAGGCGATGGTGGCCCGACTCTGGCGTAGCAGCCCCTTTCTGCTCTCGACTTATCTTCAATGGACTGACTTGTTCTATACTGTGAATTGGTGGCTTGAGCCAAAATAGCATTTCCTTGTTCCACTCGGATTTCCAAAAAAAGCTGCTGTTTCTTGCAACATCAGGGACCACGCTAGACAAAGCGTTCCCTTTGATTGAATCGTAGCCGATCACAGGGTTATAACTAAAAGGGTCACGTCCATTTCGGCGTTTGACAGGGTGAAAAAGCTCTTTTGCTTGCTGGGTGGTGGCCGTGTGAAAGTAAAGCCCTGTTTTGACCAGACCGAAAGCCGCTTCGTTCTTATCAGTGTTTTCTCCGATGTGCGGAAGAAGTTGCCCAATGATCTGCTCACGATAATAGCTCACTTGATCAATTGGGTTTTTGATCTGGTAATCACCTCTTGCATCACTTACATACATACGAAGTTTGCCATGTTCATCAGGCTGAAACGAGTAGTTAGAAAGTTGCCAGTCTTTTACCTCGTAGATCATAAGGCCGACAAAGGGATGAAAGATGATAATATCAGGACGGCTGCCGTTCAAGAACGGCTGGCAAAAAATCAACCATCCACGATACTCCTCTAAAGGCTTTATGGCATCATAAGTAAGGTCTTTGGGCAAATGCTTATCCAAGTAGACAAGAAGTGCCCTTTCACCCTCAGTTAATGGAGCATGAAAACTGTTGATTTCATCCCATGTTGGAAACATCCTGCTCATAATTTATATCCCGTCGAAGTTTGTCAGAGGTGAATATAACCACCGCAATTAGGGCACTTTGCCGCGTCCTTTGCTATGGCTCCACCGATAGCACCGCCGCCCAAAATGCCGATTGCACCGCCAATCAGCGCCAAAGGCACGGTAACGGGAGCACCTACCGTAAGCCCTGCCACGGCTCCAACTATACCAAGCCCAGCCCCGACAATGCCTCCTAGGGTACCCAATGCTGCTCCTCCAACACTGCCCCCAACTGTTCGCCCTATCCACTTTCCTTTGTTTCGCTCAAATTCAACTGCGTTTTGACAATGTTCACAAACTACCTTTTTTACACGCATTTTGACCTCTTTTCATTCTCCCAATTTTATTGCCCTAAATCGCCCTGTTGTGAACCGGTGAAGAAGGCTTCGACGTTTTCGGGGCGCAGGAGGATTTCGCGGGGCTTGACGCCGTCTTGGGAGCCGACGATTTGGCGGGCTTCCATTGTCTCGACGAGGCGGGCGGCGCGGGTGTAGCCGATCTTGAACTTGCGCTGCAAGCTGGAGGTGGAGCATTGGCCCTGCATGACGAGCCAGCGGACGCAGGGTTCGAAGAGTTCGTCGGAAGTGCCGTCGTCGTCGCCGTCGGCCCCGTAGCCGCCGCCGCTGGACTCGGACGGGATCATGGTGTAGACGGCTTCTTCCTGGTTACGCAGGTATTTGACCAATTCTTCAGTTTCGCGTTCGCCGACGTAGCAGCCCTGGACGCGGAGGGGCTTGGCGGCATCAATGGGCATGTACAGCATGTCGCCGCGCCCGATGAGGCGGTCTGCGCCGGGCATGTCGATGATGGTCCGGCTGTCAATCTGGGTGGCGACAGCGAACGCAATGCGCGACGAGATGTTAGCCTTGATGGTGCCGGTGATGACATCTACCGACGGGCGCTGGGTGGCGATCACTAAATGGATGCCGGTGGCACGGGCGAGCTGGGCGATGCGGCAGATGGAAGTTTCGACTTCGGGACCCTGCTGCATCATGAGGTCGGCAAGCTCATCCACGACCACGACAATGAACGGCAGGCGCTCGTCGGGTGGGACGCGGGAATTGAAGCCGTCAATGTTGCGGGTTCCGATCCGGGCGAAGCGGTCATAGCGCTCTTCCATTTCTTTGAGAACGCTACGGAAGATGCCGGCGGCCTGCTTGACGTCCTTGATGACCGGCGACAGCAGGTGCGGGATGCCGTCGTAGAGGGACAGCTCGACGCGCTTGGGGTCAATCATCACGAACTTGACTTCGCGCGGGGTCGCCCGGTAGAGAATGGACGAGATGATGACATTGAGGCAGACGCTTTTGCCGCTGTTGGTGCTGCCGCCGACAAGCAAATGGGGCATTCGGGTCAGGTCGGCGTACTTGTATTCGCCGGACACATCTTTGCCCAGCGCAAACGTCAGTTTGGACGGCGCATTCATAAACTCGTTGGTGGCTAAACACTCGCGCAGGGAGACCATTTGGGTAACGTCATTCGGGACTTCGATGCCGATCGCGGCCTTGCCGGGAATAGGCGCTTCGACCCGGACATCAATCGCAGCCAGCGACATGGCTAAATTGTCTGCCAGGGCAACGATCTTGCGGACCAGAATGCCCGGCTCTAGCTGCACTTCGTAGCGGGTAACGGTCGGTCCCATCGCGACCTGAGCGACGTTTGCGCCAATTTTGAAGTCGTTCAGCGTCCGCATCAGAACGGCCTGCTTTTCCTGAATCGCCGACTCGTGCTGGATCGGCTTCGGCGGCGACTCATTCAAGAGTTCCAGCGGCGGCAGGACATACTCGTGCTTGGTGCCGTCATCGCCGAGCGAGTCAGGGATCACCAGCGGCCCGGTCGGCGCTTTCGGCTTTTCAGGCGTGAGGACAGGGATTGCCACCGGGAGCGGCGGCGCAGAAATGGCAGGCGGCGCGGCGGCAGAAACGGCAGGCAGGGAAACGCGCGGGACAGCCGGCAAGTCATCAGAACCCACCACCTTGCTCCGCAGGGGTCCTCCCGAAGCGGGAAGACGCGGAGTTTCAAGGATGGTGGCAGGCGTTGAGAGGGCAGGGGCAAGCCCTGCCCCTACAGTCGGCTCTGAAACTTTTGCCCTTCCCGCTTCTGCACTGGCAGACCCGGAGGGCGGAGGGGAAGCCGAGGAACGAGGCGGGGTGGGTTCCTGCTGCTGCTTCGGCGCTTCAATCACGCGCCGGGCTTCGGCCCGCTGTTTCAAGGCGGCGGCAGACTGTTTGGCGGCCTGGGCCGAGGCTTGCACGCTTTGCGTCACCGGGGCGGCGACGCGGCGGCTGCTGGCAACGGCGTGATGGAACAAGTGCAGCAGGCGCATGTCCGTGGCCCAGACAACCGCGCCGACCGTGAACAAAAATAAGCAGAGGTGGCTGGAAATGTCGCCGACCAGCGCCCGCAGTCCCGACGAGATCGCCGCGCCGATCCAGCCGCCTTCGGTAATGTCTGAGAATTCCGTGGCGCGGGTCGTGTGGCCGAGGTGCCACCAGGAAATGCCGGCCAGAAACAGCAGGGCCGCGCCGCCGGCAAAGTTTGTCCGCGTATGCTGGTGCTTGCCTTGAATCAGCATGACGCCGATGGCGATCAGCAGTACGGGAAACAGCCAGGCACCGATGCCGACGACGAGGCGCAGGCCCTCGACCAGCCAATGACCCAGCAGTCCGGCATGGCCTCGGTGCTGCTCAATCAAACTGACACCTAAAATGAGGCCAAACGCGATCAGCACGAGGCCCGAGATATCGTGGGCAAAGCGGTCGTTGTTGCGCGGCGGGCGCGGGGGCGTCGTCCGGGGCGCCTGTGACGGGCGCGGCTGCCGCGCTGCCGGGCGGGTGGGGGACGATTTGACGGCCATACAGTATTCTCCTACACAGACTTCAAGAGTTTATGGATTGCACCTATTATAACAGATAAGCGAACAAATGCATGCGAGGAAGTCCCCCTAGCCCCCAATAATGGGGGAACATGACCAGACTCGCCGAGAGGCTGTATCTTCTCTCATTCTGGTTCCCCGCCCTATTTGAACGGTGATGGGGGCTAGGGGAGTTCTTTCGGGTATCATAGGCGCGTGATGCCGACCCAACTTCTTTCCCCGTTTTTGATTGCCCTGGCTGCGATGCTCTGGGGAAGCGACCTGCTGCTGCGCCCGAACGCTCTGAGCGTGGGCTGGTCCCCGGCGTGGGTGGTGCTGGGGGAGCATCTGCTGCTAACGCTGCTGTTTCTGCCGGTGCTATGGCGGGAGCGTCAACGGTTAGCGAAACTGGGCAAGACGCAGTGGGCCGCGCTGCTGTTTGTGGCTTGGGGCGGTTCGGCGCTGGCGACCTGGCTGTATACGAAAGCGTTCACGCTGGACTTCTCGCAGGCGCTGACGGTGGTGCTGCTGCAAAAAACGCAGCCGATTGTGGCGATCTTGCTGGCGGGCTTGCTGCTGGGCGAACGCCGGGGGCCAGCGTTCTGGGTTTGGGCGCTGACGGCTTTTGCCGGGGCGTATCTGTTGATTGGGTTCCAACACCTGCCGTCGCTGGCGGATGTTCACGCACAGCAGGCGCTGCTGGCGCTGGGGGCGTCGGCCTTGTGGGGCGCGGCGACTGTAGCAGGCCGGTCTCTGACTACGGCGCTTTCGCCGGGCGGGCTTGCCGGGGCGCGGTTTGCGCTGGCGGTGCCGGTGCTGCTGGGTCTAACACTGGTCCCGACGGGAACGGCGTCCGCGCCGACGCACTCGGTTCCTTTCGCGGCGCTGTTTCTGCTGCTGATTGTGCTGCTGCCCGATTTGGCGGGCATGGTCTTGTACTACTTTGGCCTGCGCGGCACCCCGGCGTCGGTGGCGACGCTGGCGGAATTATGCTATCCGCTGACGGCGCTGGCGATTGGGGTGTTTGTCCAGCACGCTGCGGTGCATCCGGGTCAATGGCTCGGACTTGGCCTGCTGGTTCTCGCCGTGGTTGGTCTCGGACAAAAGCCGGGCGTTGCCGTGGCGCGGCCCACAAAATCCGCCGCGATTGGCGTCAGGACGGGTATCATAGAAGAAAGTTAAGCACCCGAGCAAAAAATCAGCAGAACATTAGGAGACACACAATGGCGACGGAATACAGTTTTGATGCGGTTTCAAAAGCGGACCCACAGGAAGTAAAAAACGCAATTCAGCAGGCGCAGCGCGAAATAGAAACCCGGTTCGATTTCCGGGGCAGCGTCAGCGAGATTGACCATGACGGCAAGGAAAAGATCACGCTGACCTCGGACGACGAAGTCCGCTTGACGGCCCTGATTGACGTCTTGCAGTCCAAGATGATCAAGCGCGGCGTGGACGTCAAGTTTCTGGATTACGGCAAGCTGGAGCAAGCGTCCAAAGGCACGGTGCGCCAAGTCGTGATGGTGAAAAGCGGCCTACCGACGGAAACCGCGAAAAAGATTACCAAGCTAATCAAAGACAAAGGCATCAAAGTCACAACGCAGATTCAAGATGAGCAGGTGCGGGTCACGGGCAAAAACAAAGACGATTTGCAGGAAGCGATGACCGTCATCAAATCCGCCGATTTAGACGCTCCTATTCAGTTCACGAATTATCGCTAGGCAAGTTTTGGACCCATTCAAGATCATTGGCGGCGTGCTGGTCGCGCTCGGCTTTGTTTTCCGCGCGATCAGCTTGGCGTACTTCAAGCAGCGGGCGAAGACCCTGCCGGAGACGCCAAAGGTGCGGCGTCAGTTTGAGGGGCGCAAGCAGCGGGCGCTCATTATTGACGCTTTGTTTATCGTCCTGGGTTTCTACCTGCTGCTGACGCACTAGCCGAAGGATGGTTGGCCCAGGATTAAAATTCTGGGCTGAAGGGCGCTCCGCGCCGGCTGTCTTGCGGACAAAGAAAAAGTTTAGTAGTTCTGCCTCCATTCTCCTTATTCTTCTGTCCGCAGGACAATATGCCTGCGGCATTATTTCATATCAGTCGAAGGCTCCTCAGCCCAGGATTTTAATCCTGGGCTAGCAATCGCCGCATCGTCTCCAAGCACCAAGCGATCTGATCTTCCGTGATTGTCAGCGGCGGGACGAATTCCAAGACGCGGCCATCACCGGCGGGGAGCAAGATCAAGCCTTGACGCAGGGCTGATGGAACTAAAGACAGCGCAAGTGCAGACGAGGCCATTTCAATTCCGAGCATCAGGCCGCGTCCGCGCACGTCGGCAATTTTGTCCGGGGACGCGGCTTGCAAGTCGCGCAGGCCGTCGGCGAAGATCGCCCCGATTTCGTCACTACGCTGGGGTAGGCGTTCTTCTTCCAGCACGGACAAAGCGGCAAGACCTGCTGCGCAGGCTAGGGGATTGCCGAGAAACGTAGAGGTGTGCAGGGCTTCGCCTGTTGATTCGCCCCAAACCGACATCAGTTCCGCCGACGCGACGCAGGCAGACAGAGGCAGGCCGCCACCCATCGCTTTGCCGACGCAGAGGATGTCGGGGATGATATTCTCATGCTGACACGCAAACCACTTCCCGGTTCGGCCCCAGCCGGTGAAAATTTCGTCCAAAATCAGCAGCGTGCCGGTGTCGGTGCAAAGCCGGCGCAGGCCGGGCAGCCAGCCGTCCGGGGGGACATTGATGCCGCCGCGTCCCTGGATAGGTTCGGCGAGGATCGCGCCGGGCTGATGCGCTTTCAGGTGCGCTGCGATCTGCTCTAAAGAACAGCCGTAGGGCAGGTGACGGGTAAAGCCGCCGAGTTGAGACTGGAACGGGGTGCGGAAGTCGGGGCGGGCGGTGACATCGAGTGCGCCGTAAGTCAGGCCATGATAACCGTTCTCAAACGCGAGAATGCCGGGACGGCCTGTGGCAAGCAGGGAAGTTTTGAGCGCGGCTTCCACGGCGTCCCCGCCGTTTTGGCCCAAGATGACCTGGGCATGGGGCAGGGGAACAAGCGATGCGAGGCGTTCACAAAAGCGTACTTTGACTTCCGACGGATGAACGTCCCCCATTCCGTGTGTGAGTTTTTGAACCTGCGCTTTAATGGCCGCGACAACGCGCGGGTGACTGTGACCGATGGACGCAACGCCGAAGGCTGATGTTACGTCGAGAAAACGGTTGCTGTCAACGTCGGTGACGAGGCAGCCCTCGGCATTATCCCAAAAGACCGGGAAGTCGGGCGCAAGATAAGTGACGTTCTGGCTCTCGACGCGGCGCAGGTCTTCGGCCAGTGCGCGGGAGCGCGGGCCGGGAACGGCGGTGACAATCTTTGGAAGCAAATCGCTCACGCGGACTTGTCGGTTTCCACTTGCAGCTTGATCTGGCGCAGGACGTTTGCCACTTTCTCGCATTCCACGTCGTCCCCGGAAAAAACAACCGAGCGGCCTGTCGTGTGAACTTCCATCGCGTGCGCTTCCGCGCGTTCCTCGGTGCAGCCGGTCGCCTTCTGAAGCTGCTGTTCCACCTGGTCAAACGTATGGCAGTCGCAGTTGTAGAGTATCACGATGTACGGGCCGTCGGAGCCGGGCGGGGTGCGCTGCTCGCGCTCATCAGGCGCTTCAATGGTGCGTGTACCGGGAATAACGGCAGGCATGAGATCAATTCCTCTGGGCATAGCGGCTTCCTGTCTATATGTTCCTGTTGAGTACTTGATTATACCCGCATCTGCTCCCAGCATCTATTCTCCACATCTATTTCCAGACGCCATTCGGCTGCAAAATCTCATGGGGCTGAAAGCGGGTTTTGTAGGCCATGCTGGCGCAGCCGGCGACGGAGTAGCCGAAGTAGACCCAGGGCTTGTTAAGCTGCCGGGCCAGCTCAATCGCTTGGAGCAGTGCGTAAGTGCCGAGGCCCCGCGCCCGGCAGTCAGGGTCATGGAAGTGGTAAACGGCGGAAACGCAGTGCGGCGTAATATCGGCAAGGACAACCGCCCGCAGCTTATCGCCTTCCCAAAGCGAGATCTCAATGCTCGGCAGGGGATTGTCCACAAACTGCCGGGCATAGCTTCGGGTCGTCCGCTCGGCATCCGGCCAGCCTTTCGCGGCTGACTGCTCGGCCTGGTAGCGCCGGTACAAGTCCAGCCGCGTGGCGTCCACGCTGGGCAGGGCGTAGCGTACTTCAAGATCGGCGTTCTTGCGCCGGCATCGCTGCTGGCTGCGGTCAGGGGTAAACTTGGCAGTGAAAATACGAAGCGGGCGGCACTCAGAACAACGGGCGCAGACGGGCCGAAATAGCGTCGCGCCGAACTTGCGCCAGCCCTGGTTCATCAAACCCTCGTATTCGCCCGGCGAAAGCTGCGCCATCTCCGCATACTGCTGGGTCGCATCACGGTCCGGCAGGTAGTGGCAGGTGTCGGGGCCGGAAAGGAACTGCTGTAAAACTTGCATAAAGAATGAATTTCAGCGTTCCGCTAATCGCGCTTCGTAGTCGCGGAGCATGACCTGGTACGGCGGCAGAATTAAATCATTGGCCCACATGATAATCGCGTTTTCGCCGTTGTCGCTGTAATAATTTTTGCGAACGGCCACGTCCTCAAAGCCATACTTGACGTAAAGGTTGTGGGCGACGGTGTTGCGCTCACGCACTTCCAAAGTCGCCCGCTCCGCGCCCCGCCGAATGCCCTCTTGAATGAGGTCCAGCAGCAGGCGCTCGCCGATTTTCAGGCCGCGCACGGAAGGATCTACGGCAATGGTCGTCATGTGCAGCTCATCCATGATGACCCACATGCCGCAGTAGCCGGCTATCGTGCCGTCGGGCAGCGTCGCCACGGTGTAGTAAGCGTTGGAATTGCCGACTTCCGTGACATAAGCACTGGAACTCCAGGGCAGCGTGTAGCAGCGGCGCTCCAAACGAGACACATACTCAATGTCCTCCAAGCGCATTTGGCGAATGGTGACGCTGGCGAAATGGGGCGCTTCGGACGGAGTTGGCGTCAGCTCGATCATGGCAGAACTTCTAAAGCAGGACTTGCACTGACCGTGTTCGGGCCTTCAACCCAGTGGTCGCCGCCCTCAAAAAACTCGCGCTTCCAAATCGGCACGGTTTCTTTGAGCGTGTCCATCAGCCAGCGGCAGGCTGCAAACGCTTCGCCCCGGTGCGCGGCGGCGACGGCCACTCCGACGCTGCATTCGCCGATTTCCAGCCTTCCCAGCCGGTGCTGCACGGCGCACTTGACCCCCCAGCGCGTTTGGGCTTCGTCAATGAGTTTCTGAAGCTGCTTTTCGGCAAGCGGCGGGTAGCCTTCGTACTCCAAATACAGAACGCGGCGTTCGCGGGCATTGTCCCGGACATTACCCGCGAACGTGACAACGGCCCCGTAGCCTGAACCTTCCACGGCGCGGCTCAGTTCCGCTAACTCAATCACCCCATCCGTCAGCAGCGTCGGCGCGTCGGCAGCCCCGCCGCTCATCGGCGGCATCCAGGCCACTTCATCGCCGTCATGCAGCACGGCGGACGCTGCGGCAAACTCCGCATTCACCGCCACCCTTGCCTGAGACAGCAGGCGGTCAAACCGCGCGTCCCGCATCGCCAGCAGAGCCGCCGCTTCTTCAACAGTGGCCTCGGCGGGAAGTTCCATCGCCATCTCGTGACTTCCCGCCACATCCTGCAAATGGGCAAAAAACAGCATCCGCACAGTGATCATAAGACAATACTACCCGAAGACAAGCCCTTACAAGATGTAGCGGCTGAGGTCTTCGTCTTTGACGATGTCGTCGAGCTTTTCGCGGACGTAGGCGGCGTCGATTCGCATAGACTTGTCCTGCAAGTCGGGGGCATCAAATGATAGGTCATCTAAAAGGCGCTCCATGATGGTGTGCAGGCGGCGAGCGCCGATGTTCTCCATTTGGGCGTTGACGTCGGCGGCGATGCGGGCAAGCTCAGCAATGGCGTCGTCGGCAAACTCTATTGTCACGCCTTCGGTCGCCAAAAGCGCGACGTACTGCTTGATCAGGGCATTGCGCGGCTCAGTCAAGATGCGCTTGAAGTCGTCTTGGGTCAGGCTTTCGAGTTCCACGCGGATCGGCAGGCGGCCTTGAAGCTCAGGGATCAAATCGGAGGGCTTGGACAAGTGGAACGCGCCGGCGGCGATGAACAGCACGAAATCGGTTTTGACCGGGCCGTACTTGGTTTGAACCGTGCTGCCTTCAATGATTGGCAGGATGTCGCGCTGAACGCCTTCGCGGGAAACGTCCGGCCCGGAACCGCCGCCGCTGCCCCCGCCGCGACCGGCGATTTTGTCCATCTCGTCCACAAAGATAATGCCGCTTTGCTCGGCACGGGAAACGGCTTCGCGGGTCAGCGCGTCCTGGTCAATCAAGGCGCGGGCTTCTTCGGCGGCGTAGTGCGCCCGCGCTTCTTTAATGGTCAGGGTCCGCTTGCGCCGCTTTTTGGGCATCATGGAGCCGAACAATCCCTGCATGTCCATGCCGCCCATCTCGTCCATGCCGCCCTGCGGGGAAATGACCTGCATGAACGGTGCCGGGCCGCTTTCTTCAATTTCAATGTCTATGGAGTCGTCGTCTTTGACCCCGGACGCGATTTGGCCCCGCAGGCGCTCCCGCACCCGGTTTTCCTGGTCACGCCGCCGCTGGGTCGTTTCGTCGGGTTCGGATTCTTCGGCAGGGGCCGGCTCGGCTTTCTCTGCGTTTGGCGGCGATTGTTCGGCAGATGAAAAAAACTGGGTCAGGGCTTCCAGCGAAAACTCGCCGCTTTCCGACTGCGGCATCCGGACTCGCGCCGCTTTCTTTTCCCGGCGCGGCTGGAGAACGTCTAAAACGCGGTCTATCGCCCGCTCTTCGGCTTGTTCTTTGACTTCGTCCATTTTTTCGCGCTCGACAATTCGCAGCGAGGCTTGGACTAAATCCCGCACCATTGAGTCCACGTCGCGCCCGACATAGCCGACTTCGGTAAACTTGGTAGCTTCAACTTTGACAAACGGCGCATGGGCGAGCGTCGCCAGCCGCCGGGCGATCTCGGTCTTGCCGACGCCCGTTGGACCGATCATCAAAATGTTTTTGGGGATGACTTCATCCCGCAGGTCGTCGGCCAGCCGGCGGCGGCGGTAGCGGTTCCGCAGGGCAATCGCGACGGCCCGCTTGGCGTTTTTTTGCCCGACAATATATTTATCCAGCTCCGCGACAATTTGGCGCGGGGTCATGTCTTCCATTTCATCCATAATCCAGAGTATACCCAGTCCGTTTGAAGTTGTCTTACAGGTTGTCTTACAAAGCGCTTTTGTCCAGCGATTCCGCTTGGCCTGCCGCGCCGTAGAGCAGCAGCAGCGTCTCGTACACATGGTTGATTTTGCCGGCAGTGACGTCGGCAGGAGCGATTGTCGCCAGGTTTTGCAGGTTGCCGCCGCCGGAAGGGATCAGCGTCGCCAGGCTTTCCCGCGCTGCCGCCGGAGCGCCGGGCGGGGCATGGCGGAGCAAAATGCGGGCCGTGACACTGGACAGCGGGCTAGGAGACGCGGCGCGGGATGCCCGGTGCAGCTCGGCGGCATACGCGCCGACATCGGCGGTCCAGGAGGCGGTTTTGCCGCCCGTCAGTTCCAGCCAGAGCGTCATCGGCGTTTGCTGCGCGTTTGCCGAGGAACGCATTTCCCGGATTTCCGTCAGCTCCGCCGACACCGCCGCCGTGGTCGGCTCGGCGGACGCCAGCTTCTGTGCGTCGCGGGAATAGACCAGCGGGGCGTTCAGCCTGGCTGCCGACTGCGCCGCCCAAGTCCGCAGCGACGCCGGAGCGCCCATTTGGGTCAGCATTGCGGCTGCGGCTGTGTAGGACGCCGCCTCCGAACGACGCAGCGGAGCGACTTCACTGCTGAAGTGCGCGACTTCCGCGCCTGCCACCTGCGGGTCGGAGACTTCTTTCAGCCGCTCAACAGATTTCGTATAAGCGACGGCTTGTAAGTCCGCCGCCCGCAGCGCGTAGCCGAGCTTAAACGCTTGGGCCTGCACCCGCGATATTCCCGGCGCAGGCGCAGTATCTTTAGCCTGCGCGGCAGGTCCAAGCAGCAGAAGCCCGGCTAGGGTAGGCAGAAAGCGCATGGGTAGAAGGAGGCGCGTGAGTGGGAGGCGCACAGGCCGCAGAAGCGTGGGCAGGAAATGCGTGGGATTGAAATCCTGCGCTGTGGGGCGCAGACGCCATATACGCAGTAATGCCGCAGGCATAGCGTCCACCTTCGTGGACGAAGAATAAGAGGAAGAATAAGAGGAAGAATAAGAGCGGGTCGTAAATGCTTTGCTTCTTGTCTTGTCTGCTGGTTTCATCTTATAACTCATCCACGCTGATGTTGCTGTTTGTGTAAATGCAGATGTCGGCGGCGATATGCAGCGCTTTTTCGGCAATCTCGCGGGCCGATAGGTCCGTATTTTCGACCAGCGCTTTGGCCGCCGCCTGAGCATACGGCCCACCGCTGCCGATGGCCGCGATGCCGTCGTCGGTGTCCAGGACGTTGCCGTCGCCGGAAACCACCAGCAGATACTCTGGGTTTGCGACAATCATCAGCGCCTCAAAGCGGCGCAGCACCCGGTCGGAGCGCCATTCTTTGGCGAACTCAATCACGGCCCGCTGCAAGTTGCCGTTGGAAGCTTCCAGCTTGGCTTCAAACCGGTCGGCCAGCGCCATTGCATCGGCGGCGCTTCCCGCAAAGCCCGCCAGCACTTTGCCTTGATACAGCCGCCGGATCTTCTTCGCCGTGTTCTTCATCACGGTTTTGTCGAGCGTCACCTGCCCGTCGCCGGCAATGGCGACCTTGCCGTCTTTTCGGACGCCCACAATCGTCGTCGCGTGCATTGTTATGTTCAAGTTTTTCTCCTACCGTCGCACTTTTTAGTTCGTAAACCCCTGCTCCTAGATAGATCCACAGCTCAATGATGGACTACGAGAGCCTGTTCATCATTTGCTTTTGCAACATCCGAAACAACATTTCTGCTAAAGGTGTACGTCTCATTATTAACCGTAACCGCAATGTTTAATTCGTCCACACAGGAGTAGTTAACACTTGCATAATGAAGTTTCCTGTGGCAGTTGGCGCAGACAATGATAATATTATCCGAGCAATATGAGCCGGGAACAAGCTGATGTAGCCGTGCTATATGGTGTGCTTCCACATAAAGGTTGCCATCTATCTGCACGAAACCACTTTGGTGGCAAATCTGGCAAGTATAGTTTTGCAACTGCTTCACATAATCCGCAATTTTTCCAGGTCGGGCTACTTGATTAGCTACAACCCTTTTCATATGCGGTGGCTGATCCCGGTACTTCTGATTGAACTCCAAAATTTTCTGTTGAAGGTCAAGGAAATTGCGTTGCTCTTTCACTTGATATGTTTTATGTTTTGCGTCATCAAGTAGATAATACGCATTATGGTATTGTGAAATGGGCATTGAGTAGCCACTAAGATCAAGGCGTATGATATTGTCTCGTATGGTTCCCATCCAGCGGGTACGCCCACCACGCTTGTCAAGATTCTGTTCAGCAAAAAGTATTGCAACGTCAGTGTAAGGCATGATATAAGCGTCATCTTCTGATTCAGAACCATAAATTACCATACAGAAGTCAGCACCGTACTTACTCACATACTTCTGTAACTTTTTCTCCATAAAATCGAACCAATAATTAGTAGTCGCAGTTGCCTTCCTCACATAATGCTTTGCCTTCAATACATCGAGATTGTCCATTATATAATTATGCATTATGTTCGAGTCCATGGCTGCTACCTTTAGGGTTTATGTAAGGATTTAGGCACACTTAGAAGATCAGATACGGGTTTTAGAAACCAATATCTATTGTGATAATCATGGCATATTTTGCGTTGACAGTTCAATGCGTGTTGGGTATAATCTGCTTGATTAGATTGCGACTTTTTTCACAATGTCAACAGGAACTTCGTCAGCAGCTTCGGAACAGGGAACCCATGCGCCGCTGAGCGGCATTGCTGTTTTAGATGAGCCGGTCACAGCCGAAGAAAAAGCGGCGTTTGTGCGGCAGATGTTTGACGACATCGCGCACCGCTACGACCTGCTGAACTCGGTGCTGTCGGCCGGTATTCATAAAGGCTGGCGCGGATTCGCGACCCGCTGTGCATGTCTGGAAGCGGGAAACGGCGTTTTGGACGTTTGCTCGGGAACGGGTGAATGGACGCCTTCTTTGCGGAAAGCCGTCGGGCCGAACGGTTTTGTCGCGGCGGCGGATTTTTCGCTGCCGATGCTTCAGTACGGCGATGCCCGGTTTGAGCGGGAAACGGCCCATGAAGTCCAGGGGGATGCGTCCCGGCTGCCGTTTACCGATGAAAGCTTCGATGCGGTAACCATCGGATTCGGCATTCGCAATGTGGCGGACCGGGACCGGGCGTTTCGGGAAATGGCTCGTGTGCTGAAGCCCGGCGGGCGCATTGTGTGTCTGGAGTTCTCGCAGCCGCCCGCCGGCCTGTTCCGCACCGGGTACGAGCTGCACGCCCGGTATGTCATGCCGCCGCTGGGCGGAGTTATCAGCGGGCGACCTGACGCTTATGCCTACCTGCCGGCGTCCGTAGCCCGGTTTGACAGCCGAGAAGAACTGGCGGCACGGATGCACGGGGCGGGGTTTTCGCCGGTACGGTTCGTCAATTTGACATTTGGACTTGTCTGCGTTCATGTGGGTGTCAAGCCGATTTAGCGGCTTTAGAATGGAACAAGATTATGGAAGCTGCTGCCGCCGTTCTGCCCCGCAAGATGACTTCATCCGATACAGTTCCTGCCGCCGCGCCGAGTGCGGTGTCGTTTCTCAATATTGTCCATGATGATTTGGTGTCGGTGGAAGGGCTGCTGGGGAACGAGATCCGTTCCGATGTCAAAGCGGCTTACGCCATTTCCGGCCACACGCTGTCGGCAGGCGGAAAGCGCCTGCGGCCTGCGCTGGTTGTGCTGGCGGCCCATGCGGCCTGTCAAGAGTTTCCCGCGTCTACCGTGTTTGCGTCAGCGGCGGCGGCGGAGCTGATCCACATGGCGTCTCTGATCCATGACGACGTGGTCGACGGCTCGGCGGAGCGGCGCGGGCGGCCCACGGCAAACGCCACGTTCGGCAACCAGATCAGCGTTTTGGTCGGCGATTACCTGCTGGCAAAAAGCATCTATTTAGCGGCCCGCGAAGGCAACATTGACGTCATCCGCGTTTTTTCCAATGTCACGGTTGGTTTGAGTGAAGGCGAAGTCCTGCAAATTACGGCCAAAGGCGATGTGGACACGTCGGAAGAAACTTACCTGACGATTATCGGCAAGAAGACCGCCGGGTTTATCGCCGGCTGCTGCGAAGTCGGCGCGATGCTGGCGGGTGCGTCCCCGGAGCAGGTCGCCGCGCTGACCCGCTACGGCCTGAACTGCGGGCTGGCGTTCCAAATCGCTGATGACCTCTTAGACTACACCGGCGACCCGCACAAGACTGGCAAGCCCGTGTGCGGCGACCTGCGCGAAGGCAAGATGACCCTGCCACTGATCCTGACCCTGCGCGGTGTTTCCGACACCGAGCGCGGTCATCTGCTGCATATTTTGGAAGAACCCGAAGCGCTGATCGATGCCGAGATTGCCGATGTCCGGGCCGCCATCGTTCGGCATGATGGCTACACGCGCACTGCTGCTGCCGCCCGACAGTATGTGGAGCTGGCACAAGACGCGCTGCTGGACC